>CAZDHN010000728.1:0-3263 GCA_964505115.1 uncultured Planctomycetaceae bacterium | reverse complement strand
TTGTTTTCAGATTAGTGTCGATTAGCGTGGATTAGTGTTCCCTAAAAAGACAATGAAGGAACACTGATCTTCGCTAATTGTTTTCACCACGACACTTCGTATTTCGACATTCCTTGTTCGATATTCAATTCATTCCCGGATACCGCTTCCGATAACTCGTTGCATACGAACTACTTGCGACTAAGTCAACGGTATTGGGGTTTGCCCGGCGTGTTGGAAGCCGCTAAGGCTCCTTGCCGAATTGTTTCTTAACGCTTTCGATTCTTCCTTCCTGCAGGATTGGCAGGTAGCGGTTGGGCATGGCCAGGATGAAGCAGGCGACGGCCGTCATGTACATCTCACCCGGCTTGCCGTGAACTCGACCGCCGGCGCGCCACATGCCGTCGTGTTCCGGCTTCTTGGGATCGTCTAACTGGGAAGCGACCAGGCTGTCGCGCAACAGTGGATAGCACTGGCGCCAGTCCTCGCCGCCGACCTGATAGAGCGCCTGCCCAACGTAGTAAAGAGTGTATGCGTCGCTCAGCGGTGGCTGCCTTTTCTTCTTTGCCTGATCGGGCTCGGCGTCCTTGCGGACGGCGGCGGTTATGACCTCCATGCTCTTCTCGATCCGCCAGTCATCGTATTGGCCGAACTCCTGCATGCAAACCACGCCGGCCGCGGCCATGGCAAGCGTGCCGCCGCCGCCCCCGCTGTAAGTAAACTGGCCCGGATGTTTCTTCTGTGTCTCTTCGTCGGCGTCGCGCGAGCAGCCCTTGGGCGTGTAGTACCGGCGAACGCTGGCGATTGCCAGTTCGACAACCTCGGGCGGAACTTCCAGACCGCTATCGACGGCGCTGCGAAGCGCTTTGGCCTGCATTACGGCGAGGCTGAGATCGTGTCCGCGATCCTTGCGGACGGCCATGTAGTCCCAGCCGCCGTCGCCGCACTGCGTTTGGGCAATTAGTTTCAGCGCCCGATCCAGAGCCGGACCGACGCGCTGATCGCTGGTCATGCCGTAGGCCTGTCCCAAGACAAAGGCCGACAGCCCGTGGTTGTACATCGCGCGTCTAGGATTGGCAACATTCAGAACGCCCGACTGCTCGGCGCCGCGGACAACGTAGTCCAAGGCCCGTTGTGTCGCCTGCCCGTGGCGGCCGCGGCCGGGCAGGTGTCCAGCGGAAAGAAACGCCAAGGCGCCGGTGCTTACCAGGCCCAGGTCGTTCGATTGCCAATTGCCGTCGGGCCCCTGGTTGCGAGCGAGCCAATCGAGGCCCCGTGCCAAGGCCTTGTCGCTTTGCGCTGTAATTTCCCAGTCGCCTTCAGCCCGGGCGATATGCGCAAGAGAAGATACCTGGACCAGGACCGCCACGCCGAAACTCACGCAGGCGCGAACCGTTCGATTCATGGCGTCCTTTCGTCCGGGGTGACCTCTTCCGTTGGCATTTGCTTTATTCTCCACGTCCCAACCGCCCGCGTCAAGCACGTGCCAAATCACAAACGGAGCCGAGCCGCGGCGTCCTCGCCGCGGGTTATGTGGCCTGAAGGTTGACTGGTAGCGATGAAGTTACTCGCCCCGAGGACGGGGCGGCTCTCTCCCCGCCGGGAATTACGTAATGCCTGACCCGGACGAGCCGGAACCATGAAGGGCATTTTCAACTTCTTGCCATTTTGCGCAAGATTTGACCGGTAACAGTCTAAATTACTCGCTCGCGGTCGGCGGTACGAGCTCCAAAATCGTCCGATCGGCGAGATTCTCGGTCGGAGCGAAAAACACCCAACGGAGATTGCCACGCGACACCAACGGGCCGAGCCGAGGGGGCGATGCGGACGCGGGCGTGTTCAGAATCGACGAACCGCGAAACCGGCCGGTTGCCGGATCGATCCAAACCAGTCCAACGCGAGGCGGCGTTTTGGATTGCGGGTCGCTGAAGAATCGAGCGTAGACCAGACCGCCCGGCTCGCCCAGCAGTTCGCCCGCCAGCCGATCGGCCGTGTCGTGATGCCAAAGCACCTTACCCGATTCGGAGCCGATTGCCAGAAACCCGTCGGTTGTCTCCAGGATGATCTTCTCCGAGACGTATCCGACAAGCGAGACGAGTTCCGAAAACGCTTGCCGCCAAATGAGGCGGCCCGTGTCGAGGTCCATGCAGTCGACGGCCCAGACGCCGGGTTGGGTGGCGTAGACGCGCCGGCCGATAACCAACGGAGCGGTTGGCCGCTGCTGATACCAGGGCGCTGCCTCGACGACATTCACCGCCGGTTGACGTACGTACGGCTGGCGGCGAATCCATCGAATTGGGCCGCGCTGTTCACAACAGAGCACGCATCCGCCGCCGACGGCCACGATTTTGTCGGCTGCGGCCACTGCCCGGAAGTCGAGCGCCCCGGGGCGCCAATCGTGGAACTCGGCCAAATCGTTCTGCTGTCGAATCCGGCCGGAGCGAAGATCGAATCGGGCGACCGACAGCGAGAGCAGGCTGCCCGCCCCTTGCCTAACGGCCAGTGCGAACAGATCCCGGCCGGCCATCAGAGGGCCGGAGGCAACGTAATCGGCCGGATTGGCGTCCCAGAGCAGGCGGCCGTCGACGGCATCGAAGCAAGCCAGTTCGGGGCCTTCGTCGGTGAGCCGCCTGGAGATTATCCGCGAGCCGTTCACCACCGCCCGCATCGGCACCAGCCCCCACTGGCCGTCATTCTTGCCCGCCGTTCTACGCTGGGCCCAGTCCCGCTTGCCCGTTCGCGTGTCGAAGCTGGCGATTGACACCTGATTGGAAACTATCATCCGCCGCGCGGTCACGGTTACGCTAAGTTGCCGGGCGCCCCAATCGACATCCGGAGATACACTACTGCTGGGCGTGGCGGTCCCGGCGCCATCCACGCGAGCCCACTGGCGGACCTCGTACCGAGCAGGCGCGAGCCCCTCGACGGCAACCGCCGGGTTGCGCGGCCATGTTCGCGCGCCAGTGTTACATCGCCGCTGATGTGCCTGCCGGGTTCCTTCGATCAACCGTTCAAATTCTTGCGGCGAGAACCGCGACTTTCCGATTGTGACGGGCGCGGTAACCGGCCGGCCGAGGTCGCGCCCGGTCATGGCGCCGGCCAGGCGGAGCCGGGCGAGCAGGTCGTCGCGCCGGTCGGGCGAGGCGGTTGCCAGCGCCGAATTATAGTGGGCAATCGCCAGCTCGAAGCGGCCGCTCGACAGTGCCCGATTACCCAACCAACCGCGTGCCTCGCCGGCTGCTTCCGTTCCACTGAACCGCGAGGCAATCACCTCGACCGCCGGC
>CAZDHN010000727.1:0-3265 GCA_964505115.1 uncultured Planctomycetaceae bacterium | reverse complement strand
ATGGCCGGTTTGTAGATATCCCTGGACGGTAGGACTTGCCGCTGCCCGACCTGCTTGGCCGTCCTCAATCGCCCGGGCCGTCGCCAGGGCGGCTCTTCCGCTGCACCATTGGGCCACGCCCGTGAAAACGATCGCCGCCGCCAACGCCGCCGCGATACCGGCCGGGCCGGCGCCGCACACGATGACATCCGCATCTTCAACGAGCGGCAACCGCCGCGATGGTTCGTCGAACCCGTCCGCCCCAGGCGCCGCCCGCGACTGCCTGTTTGACCAGGCGGTCCCACCAGCGGCTCCCGCCAAGGTTGCCTGCAAAAAGGAACGACGACCGATAGATGAATTATTCATGGCATGGATTGTAACAAAACCGGTCAACTACCTGCTATTACCCGCCATGGAATTGCCCCCGAATTCCGTGACGGGGCTGGGCGTGCCATCAACCTTGGGCAGCACAGCGAGTCGCCAGGCCGGTCCCGCAATCCGCCGCTCCCCCTTCCCCTGCCCATAAACCGATGAAACCCCGGAAACGCCCAAAGCACTGGCGGAGCCAGCGGCACCCGCGTTAGTGATTACATGGGAACGACGAAACCGAGCCACGGATGAAACACGGATCAAACACGGATAGGTAGAACGTTACCGTTGACGATGTATTGGGAATCTCAAAAACTCGATCAAGTTGCTCCAACGCGGAACCTAATGGTTACTCAAAGTCACTTTGATTTGATCCGTGTTCAATCCGTGTTTCATCCGTGGCTAAGTTATTTCGATACGCTTTCCGCTGGATCGTCCGTCACCAGTTGCCTAACTCCCCGTGAGATTGGCACTTATGGCTAATTCAACGGTATTGGGGCTTGCCCGCCCGCTAAATGGCGTTGCCCAACTACCCACTCACTTCATTTCCGGCAGGAAGGGGAAGAGGAGTTTCAGATCGGCCTTGCTGGGGCGACGGCCGTACTCGCAGATCTCGAACGCCTCGGCATAGCGAACCGCCTTACCCACTTCCTCGCCGTACAGTTCGACCAGCCGATCGCGATACTGATTGGCGATATTCTCGTAGCGTCTCTTGAACGAAGCCCGGGCCGACACGCGTCGGGCTTCGCGCTCCGCCTCGGTCTTGATCGGCGGACGGCGGCCGCCCATGCAACCGCCCTCGATGAACTGCGATTCCATCAGTACCAGGGCGTTCACCTTCTTGTCGATCACGCTATCGATCGGCACGACGATGTCGGGAGTGAACGGGTTGGGACGCTTGAAATTATCTTGCGAATACAGGAACAGGGGGTTCTTCTTCAGTGCCGGCACATCCGGGCAGAGGAACGGCACGCCGACCATGTAGGCCGAATCCTGCATGAGCACGCCCGTATAGCGATGGTCCGGGTGGTAATCGTTTGGCCGGTGGCCGATGACGATATCGGCGTTCCAGCCGCGGATCAGGCGAACCATGATCTTGCGGTTTTCCAGTGTCGGCATTAGCTCGCCGTCGTGGATATCGAGCACTTGCCCGGTGGTACCCAGGGCCTTGGATACGGCCATGACCTCGGCGGTGCGTCGTTTCGCCAAGGCGCCGCCGGCCATTGCGAAGTGCCCGACGTCGCCGTTGGTGAGCGAGACGAGCTTGACGTGATGCCCGGCCTCCGCCCAGAGCGCGCCCACGCCGCCGCTACGGATTTCGGCGTCGTCGGGATGAGCGCCGAAGGAGATGATCCACAGCTTGTCGTCCGGTTTTTTCGCGTCATCGGCCGCTACCCGGCCAAATCCCATCCCGAACAACACGGTCGCAACAACACCCAGCAACGTCCAACTAACGATTCTCATGATGACATCTCCTAACGCGGCCTGGCGCCGCAAGCCCATGTAGGTTATGCTTCAGCATAACGCATTCTGACACGGCGTTATGCTGAAGCATAACCTACATGATTATACGAATACCCGTACATGATGTATGCACGACCCCCTCTTTCTACACGAAGACCGGGCGGTTTTCAACCCTTTCGGGTCGGATGCTTGCCGTGCCGGTTCTCGCCGCCTAGAATAGGCGCCAAACTGCCTTAAACTTATCCAAAAGGAACAACTCGCCATGAAGACCGCGATTCTCACACTGTTGCTCGCACTTCCGTTCGGTTCGCCGGCGCTTGCGGAAGCCCCGAAGCGGCCGAATATCCTTTGGATTACCAGCGAAGACAACGGGCCCGAGATCGGCGCCTACGGCGACAAGTACGCCGATACGCCGAATATCGACAAGATCGCCGCCCGAGGGATGATCTACCTCAACGCCTGGTCGACCGCGCCCGTCTGTGCCCCGGCCCGAACGACGATCATCTCGGGCGTATACCCACCGAGCCTCGGGGCGGAGCACATGCGGAGCATGACCCGGCTGCCGGCATTCATGAAGATGTATCCGCAATGTCTTCGCGAGCAGGGTTACTACTGCACGAACAACAGAAAGAAGGACTACAACCTGGAGGAGCCGGGCGTTGTCTGGGATGCTTCCAGCGGCAAGGCGCATTGGCGGCATCGCGAGCCGGGCCAACCGTTCTTCGCCGTGTTCAACTTCACCGACAGCCACGAGAGCCGGATTCGCATCCGACCCCATACGCTGGTACACGATCCGGCCGAAGCGCCCCTGCCCGCCTACCACCCCGATACGCCCGAAGTCCGGCACGATTGGGCACAGTATTACGACAAGGTAACCGAGATGGACGGCAAGGTTGGAAAGGTTCTCAAGGAGTTGGAGAAGGACGGGCTGGCCGACGAGACGATCATCTTCTACTACGGCGATCACGGCTCCGGCATGCCACGCAGCAAACGCTGGCCTTACAACTCCGGGCTGAACGTGCCCATGATCGTCTCCGTGCCCGAACGGTTCCGCAACCTGGCACCGAAGGAATACGTGCAAGGCGGCAAGTCCGATCGACTGATCGGCTTTGTCGACCTGGCGCCGACCGTGCTCAGCGTGGCGGGAATCGAGCCGCCCAACTACATGCAGGGCCACGCCTTCATGGGCAAGTACGAGACGGCCGAGCAACCGTACAACCACGGTTTTCGCGGCCGGATGGACGAGCGTTACGACATGCTTCGCACCGTTCGCGACAAGCGGTACGTTTACATCCGCAACTACATGCCCCACAAAATCTACGGCCAGTACCTCGCTTACATGTTCAAAACACCCACCACGTAAGTGTGGAAGGACCTGTACGATGCGGGCAAGCTCGCGCCGCCCAAGACGTTCTTCTGGGAAACCAAGCCGGCCGAAGAACTCTATGACTTG
>CAZDHN010000726.1:0-3277 GCA_964505115.1 uncultured Planctomycetaceae bacterium | reverse complement strand
CGCTCGTCTTGCTCGACGCGTTCCAGCGGTCCCGAGTCGGGATCGACCGGCTCCTCTCCGCTGTTCTGCCGCGCCTGTTCCACCGACCGCGTGGATCGTCGTTTGCGGTGGTGCGTAACGGCCACGTTGAAGGCGATTCGATACAGCCAAGTGTAAAAGGCGCTGGATTGTCTGAACCCGTCCAACTTGACAAAGGCCTGGACGAAGGCGTCCTGGACTATGTCGCGAGCGTCGTGCTCGTGTCGGACCACGTGGACAACGGTGTTGTACAGACGGTCCTGGTACTTCGTTACCAGGCGTCCGAACGCCTCCGGCTTGCCTGCCAGGGTTTCTGCTATAAGTTGTGAGTCGTCTTTCACCGCAGGTCCACTATTTTGGACGCCAGAGCAATGGCGAAAGTTCCCGCCGGTGTTCCGCTTACCGGCCGTCAGTATCGATCGTCGCGTCTCTTTGTGCGAGTTGCGCGTATCCCGCGTATCCCGCGTATTCCACTGGGGTTGTGGCTTCCGGCCACAATAAGGGGTTTGTCGACACCGCTGCCTTCATCATCTTCATTCGGCGTCCGGTTGTCAAACCCCGGTTGGCCCGGTGCGAAAAGTCCGTTGCCGGCACAAATGTCGGGGGGTACTGCTATATAGTCCCTTATGCGGCCGAAAATTATTCCCGCCACGCCTGTGGTGGTGGGTCGCGGCAATGTCTTGGAACCGCATAGCTCTAATGGCTTTATCATGCCGTGCCGAAGGCGGTGAGAAAAATAAGGGGTTTGTTGCCATGATACTTGACTGCCGCGATTGGGGTCGGTACGGTAGTGGCATTATCGCATGGTCGTCGACACTTCTCACTTTGGCCGAAAGCAATCCTAATCATGAAAGCAACAGACGACAGAAGTGATTGTGCCGACCGCTCGATTGCGGGTTGCGCGGCACGAGGTGCGCTCGCCCTGTCGTGGCTGCTTGTTGCGGCGACAATTTGCGCCACGCATGCCGCGGTCTACGAGAATTCGATCCACCGGATGACGGCGGGCGACTTTTACGGCGACGGCCGAAACGAAGTGGCTTACATTCGCGACGACGTTACCAACGTTACAAGCCTCGGTACGATCTTCGTGCACGATTTTTCCGACGGGCAAAGCCGGCGGGTGCCCTGCGCGTTGGCCGACAAGCTGATCGCCGCCGATTTAGACGGCAACGGGCGCGACGAGTTGGTTTTTATCGACGCCTACAGCAAATACGTCAGATCGTACGACTTTGTGACGAAGTCGTTTTCTATCCTGGCCGGCAGCGCGAAATACCAGGACTTGTCGGCCGGCGATGTCGACGTCAATAACGACGGCGACGAGCTTCTGCTCTCGCGAACCGATGATGGCTTCATCCGTTATTACAACGGCAGCGTGCAATATCCGCATCCCAACACGTGGGGGCACCGGATGGTTCGCGGCGATTTCGACCCAGATCGCCCGGGCGATGAGTTTGCCATGCGCGGTGACGAGGACTTTGGCAATCTGTATTACTTTGAGCCCGGCAAAAAGCCGGAGACCGTCGGCGGAAGCGTCGAGTATCTCGCCGCGGGCAACATCGACGTCACGCATCCGGGCGACGAGGTGCTGTTGAACAACAATAAAAACGAACTGTGGGTCCACAATTACACTGCGGGCTGGGCTAATCCACTGGAAAATGGCACCGCGCCGGGAATCGGACGGCTCGACGACGATCTGTCCGACGGGCAGGAACTCGGCTACGTGATCGGCACGGACAAACAGATCCGGCAAAGCGACCCCGGCAATCCGCTGCTTGCCTACCTGCTGTTGCGGCAGGACGGCAGCGACACGGGCACGGGCTCGGCCGCCGCGAACGGCAACACCGGCTGGGGCGACATGCTGGTTGCCGACGTTGACGGCGACGGGCTGGAAGAGTTGATTACGCGCAAGTCGGCAACGCTCGACGCGCCCGACGCGCCCGACGCGCTGTATCGTTTCGACAACGGCACCGCGGGCTTCAGTTTGGCCACGCCAAGTTCCAATCTGCTTCTGATTCCGATTGCCGATCCCTCGTTCGAGAACACCGTGGTGGGCGACGAGGCCAACAACGTTGCCCAGACCCCTTGGAGCGATTCTAGCCGTTCGATTTTCGACCCCGGCAATGACAAGTTCGCGGGCACCACCGGCGATGGTGCAAACACGCAGGGTGTTTTGCCCGACGGCGGACAAGTTGCGGCGACCCAAGACTCTTCGACGTTAAGCCAGGACCTGGGCGTACAGGTGCAGCCGAACACGAAGTACACCTTCAGCTTCTGGGTGGGCAACCGGGACGACGCCAAGGACACCGACTACAAGGTCGAGCTACTGGCCGGCGGCACGCCGATGGCCACCTGGAACAATCCCCGCATTCCCGAGGAAGACGCCGGCACGTTCGAGAATGCGACCGTCGTGTATACAACGGGGGATTCCGTCGCCGACGGCGAATTGGGTATCCGCTTCAGCGGAATGGAAAATTTCGGCAGTTCGCAAACCTTCTTCGATCTGGTGGAGTTGGAAGCTCAAGCGGGTTGGCGAGAAGTAGCCATTTTGGATTCGTCGTTTGAGGACACGGTGGTGCGCAACGGATACAACGACGTTGCCCCGGACCCGGCGGACTCTTGGACCGAGACCGGTTGGGATCCGGACCGTGATTACCATTCGATTTTCGACCCCGACGATGCTCAGTTCATCGGCACGCACGGCGATGGCGAGAACGCCAATACCGTGCTTCCCGACGGCGGGCAGGTCGGTATGGTCAAGGGCGGCACAACGCTGTGGCAGGATCTCGGCCCGGTGTTGTCGGACGGGGAGTACACGCTCAGCTTTTGGGTCGGCGACCGGTTTGATTCTTACAACACGGGCTACATGGTGGAATTATTTGTCGAGCTTGCCGAGACGGAGACGATCATCATCAGCGAAGAAAATCCCCACACGCCGGTCAATGGACGCTTTGAACTGGTCACCCTAAGCGGCCTGGTGCCGCTGGGCGCCAGCGGAGATTTGCGCCTCCGCTTCACGGGCATCAGCGGCCAGACCTTCTTCGACGAAGTGGAGTTGTTTGTTACCGGCGGCCAGTCGTCGTCCTCTTCACCCGAACCGTCGACCGTCGCCCTGCTTGGCATTGGCGCGGCCGGTCTGCTGTTCGGTGCTCGGCGTCGTCGGGTCCGGTAGCCTGACGGCCACCACAAACCCGGAATTTGAGTTGCCCCCACCGGGCTTGCCCCAGCGATTTTTTCGGCAAGCTTAATTGGACGCTAGCAC
>CAZDHN010000725.1:0-3287 GCA_964505115.1 uncultured Planctomycetaceae bacterium | reverse complement strand
AGGCCTTGTTGTCGTCCCGCTTAATCTCATGGCAGCCCGCACAACGTTTCTCGCCCTCGTTGGGCATGGGGTGCGAGTAGTGCAGTTTCCAGTTGGACGGGGCGTCGTATTCTTCCGGGTTCATGGCGACGCAGAACTCCGACCGGTAGTTGCCGATGCGCAGTTCGTAGATGCCGGGCGAGAGCGTCAGCCGCGATACGCGAAGCGGCGGCTGGAAAGATTCCCAGTCTTGCACCCGGCCGTCGATGGTAAGCTTGGCGTTCTTCGAGGTCGTCTGGCAGATGACGTTGACCGTACCGGAGACCAGTACCGAGTGGTCGGGTGGCAAGAGCGGCTTTTCCACGTCGCACTTACAGGGTTCCTCGGATGAAACCGTGCCGATCGCTCCCGACATCCACCAACCCAAAACGCTGGCGAACAAGATGCCGATCAGGAGACTACCGCCAACGCGCATTACCCGAACTCCCTCCCCTGCCCTCGATTGGCCGCAACTATTTAGGTTAGTTACACGGTCGATGCGTGTCAATACACGTCGCTCCGCCGACACTGAAAGGATTTTTTGATGCTTTTATTGGTGGGATGCGGCCGGGCTTCACAGCAGCCCGTCGAGTTCGTCGACCAGTAGGGCGAAATTGTCCAGGGCCGTGTTTACGGCGGCCGGCTCTTGCATGTCGACGCCGGCGCCGCGCAGCAGGTCGAGCGGGTCCTTCGAACAGCCACCGGAGAGGAAGCCCAGGTAGTCCTTCAATTCGCGGGAACCGCCGGTTGTGACCCGATCGGCCAACGCGATGGCGGCCGACATGCCGGTGGCGTACTTGTAAACGTAAAACGCCCTGTAGAAATGCGGGATGCGAAAACACTCCAGCGACAATTCGTCGTCCAGTGTGAAGTCGGGACCGAAGTACCGCTGGAGCAATTCGCGATAGATGGTCTTGAAGCTATCGACGGTGAGCGGTTCGCCGCTCTCGGCCGTTGCGTGTGCGATCTTCTCGAACTCGGCGAACATCGTCTGACGGATGATGGTCGCCCGCATGGCGTCGATTTGCCGGTTGACCAGGAAGGCTCGCTGGCGATCGTCGTCGGCGTTGGCCATCAGATGCTTGGCGAGCAGTTGTTCGTTGAACGTGCTGGCCACCTCGGCGACGAAGATCACGTAATCGTAATACTGATACGGCTGGCTCTTGGCCGAGTAGTAGCTGTGCATGGAATGGCCCGCCTCGTGGGCCAGGGTGAATACGTGATCCAGCACCTCCGGCTGGTAGTTCATCAGGATGAACGGATCGCCGTCGAAGGAGGCGCAGCTAAAGGCGCCGCTTTGCTTACCCCGGTTCTCGTATCGGTCGCACCAGCGGCCCTTGAGCCCCTGCTCGACCGCCGCGCAATACTCGCTCCCCAGCGGTTCCAGGGCCGCGATGACCAGCTCGACCGCCTGATTCCAGGTACGCCGGGTTTGCAGGTCGGATAGTATCGGGACGTAGGTGTCGTAATTGTGTATTTCCCGTAGCCGCATCGTTCGCCGGCGGATGTCGTAGTAACGATACAAGGCCGGCAAGTGCTGGCGGACCGAGTCGATCAGGTTGTCGTAGACGGCGACCGGCATGCGGTCGGGAAAGAGGGCGGCCTCCAAGGCGCTGGGGTGGTTTCGCGCCCGGGCGTAGTAGATATCGCGTTGGATCGAGCCTTCCAGCGTCGCGCTAAGCGTGTGCTGGTGCTCGATATATTGCCGGTAGCATTTGTGGAAGGCCGTCTTGCGGACGCTCCGCTTGGGCGAGTGCAGCAAGGTGGCGAAGCTGGCGTGGCTCAGTTCGACCAACTCGCCCTTCTCATTCTTGACGGTGCCGAACTTCAAGTCGGCGTTGTTCAGTTGACGGAAGGTTTGGGAGGCGGCCTGGGCCATCTCGGCCTGCATGGCCAGCAGCTTCTCTTCCTTCTTACCCAGCGTGTGCGGCTTGAATCTCCAGAGGCGCTGGAGCGTCAGCCGATGCGGCGTCAACCGCTTGTCGGCCAGGAACTCAGCCATCTTGGCCTTGCTGATGGCAAGGATTTCCGGCCGGATGTAGCTGGCCGCCTGCGATGCCCGACTGGCAACGTTCATGTAGCGGCCCTGCATCCGCTGATAGGTGCTGTCGGTGGTATCTTCGGCCGTTTTCAGAAAAGCGTAGGTCCCCAGCCGTTCGCCCGCCCGATCGAAGTCGATATCGAACTTCAAACAGTCGGCCAGCGTCTTGGCGTCGTCGGCCAGACGGCCGCGGAACTTCTCGAACCGGGCGATCCGCTTTTCCCATTTTGCGAAGGCGGTTTCCCAAGCGTCGTCGTTGGGGAACAGGCTGCCGAGATCCCAGCAGTCGGAAGCCTTCACCTTGCCGCGCGGCGGAAGCTGCTTAACCTTTTTCATCCGTGACACCTCGGGTTAGGTCGGAATTCGGAGGTCGGAAGTCGGAACTGGGAGGTCGGAGTTCCGACTTCCGACCTCCGACTTCCGATCTGGATATTACCACTCGAGCAGCATGGTTCCCCAGGTGAGTCCGGCCCCGAAGCCGCTTAGCAAGATGCGGTCGCCGCGGCGGATGCGGCCTTCACGGTGAGCTTCGTCCAAGGCCAAGGGGATACTGGCCGCCGACGTATTGCCGTAGCGCTGCACGTTGCAGAAGAGTTTCCGCCGGTCGATCCCCAATTCCTTGCTGGCCGCGTCGATGATTCTCATGTTGGCCTGATGGAAGATGACCAAATCGACGTCGTCCAGGGTTATTTCGGCCGCGGTCAGTACGTCGGTGATGGTCTCGGTCAGCACGCGGATCGCCCATTTGAAGACCGGCCGGCCTTCCATGTGCATGAATTGAAGCCCCTGCTTGGCCCCCTTGGCCGAAAACGGCATGCGCGAGCCACCCATCGGGCAGTTCAGAAAACGGGCCCCGGAACCTTCCGTGCCCACCGCGTAGGATTCAATCCCTTGCTCTTGGCTGCCGGCCGCCAGCAGCACGGCCCCGGCCGCGTCGCCGAAGAGCGGATAGGTTTTCTTGTCGACCGGGTTGACCACTCGCGAGTTGCAATCGGCGCCGATGATCAACGCCAATTGACTGCATCCGGTGGCAACGAACTGCGCGCCCGTAATCATGGCGAAGACAAAACTGGCACAGGCCGCGTTCAAATCCATGGCCGGCGCGCAGAGGCCGAGTTTATCCTGCACGAAGCTGGCCGTGGCTGGGAACTGCATGTCGGGTGTCATCGTGCCGAGCAGCACCAGATCGATATCCCGCGGGTTGACACCCGCCGCCTCGATGCATCGC
>CAZDHN010000724.1:0-3290 GCA_964505115.1 uncultured Planctomycetaceae bacterium | reverse complement strand
CGACCGTCCAGATTACCGAGCCCCAGCCCGAGCACCCAACACCCGCCCGCCCAAGTTGGCCGGCCGCCGCCCGCGCTTCGATGTCTCGCGTTCCTCCGTGGATACGCCACGGTGTGGCCGTCGCCGCCGCCGCGTCAGCCGCCGTCGTCCTCCTGGGCGTCCTGTTCACCATCCGCACCCCCTACGGCACGCTGGTAATCGAAGGCGCGACCGACGACGTTCAAATCGCTGTAAAGCAAGACGGTAAGACGGTCGACATCGCCAGCGCCGAGCAAGGCTGGACCATCCGCCTCCGCGAAGGCAAGTACGACGTGGAAGTAACCGGCGACGCCGCCGACTTCCGCCTTGCCGACAACGAAATCATTGTCACTCAGCGCGAACGTACCGTGCTGCGTGTGACGCGAAAGCGCGGTGACGAGGCACCGCCGCCGACAATCGTTAAACTTACCGACTTGAAGCCGCTGACTGCCAGTGTGGGGCGATACAACTATTTGGTCAACGACACCTATCGACAACAATGGTGGCCCTCGATGGTACCGCATGTGAAACCCGCCACGGAGTATCTATATGCTCCCGCCGCGTCTTGCATACGCTATTCCGTTCCCAGCGGAATGAAGAGCTTTACGGCTGTCGGGTATTGCCCATGCCGGCGGGCGGTGAAGTTCAAAGTGAAGGCGGGAGGCAAAACGCTATTTGAAAGTGGGCCTGGCACGTGGCCGATATCCGGGCCAATCCGTGTCGATCTTCCACCTGACACAGATGAGATTGATCTGGTTGCCCTACAAGCGAGTTACCAACAATCAGCGTACTTAGATGCACGCCGCTTCTGTTGGCTTGCGCCACGTTTGCATCCCCTGCCCGCTGATGAGGTCGGCGACCTGTTCAGCAAACAGGGAGAGCACATCAGCCTGACGATGGCCAAGCCACTGTTCGTGAAGACACTTCGTTCCGAGGTACTACGGAATCGTGTCCCAGAGGAAATCACACCGCCGATTGCCTACGACGGGGTTGGCCGGTGTGAGGAGTTCCTGTTTGCCTACCCCCCATCCCGCGCCGAGTACGAGATCCCCCCTGGCGCGAAGTCCTTTTCGGCTATCGGCTGCTGTGGAAACGGCAGCGTTCGGTTCGATGTGTACGCTGATAGTACGCGCATTTTCTCAAGCCCAAAGCCTGGTGTTGTGCCTATCGAGGTTCCGATTCCAGAAGGGGCATCCATTCTTGCCCTTGTTATAGATCCCCTTGGCAGCAACCACAACCTTAGTGTCTGGTGCTACCCGCGGTTCCACTGGCCGTTCCCCAAGCAGGGTAGCGTCGAGGAGCGAAAGGCCTGGGTCAGCGCTGCAATAAAGCAACTCAATCCGCAGTTCAACGGGAAGGTCCGGTTTGAAGTGAAGGATGAGAAAATCGTGGGGATGGAATTTGACCCACCGGGTTGGAACGTCGCCATCACAGATCTTTCTGCACTGCGAGAGTTGAAGCATTTAAGGAGACTTGATCTCCAAAAGGCTTCTGTCAAGCGTTTGAGACCATTGGCTGGGTTGCCACTTGAACACGTGAACCTCCTCGGCTCATCAACCGCGCCCGAGCTTTGGCCGCTCGTCAATACGCGACTTGAAGCATTTCATGGGCCGATCTCCTCTCGACGCGACTCCCGGGCACTTCGCCAGATCAAGACGCTAAAGGCAATCAACGATCACCCTGTCGCAGAGACTCTGCGCGAGGCGGAAGAGATGATCGCCAGAAAGGCGTTAGAAGCAGAAGAAGCAAAGCTTCAGAACGCACAGTCGACGGTAACGGCTGAAACCCCTAAACCGGCGACACCCGATGAATCTCTGCCGCCGGGAATCATCAGACTCATTGATTTGGAGCCGATGATCGCTATCGTCGGGCGTTACTCCTATTTGCCTAATTGGGGAGGAGGGCCCTCCTTGCGGCCGGACATCGATCTGGCCAGCGAGTATCTGTATGTGCACTCTCCATCGCACCTTCGCTACTCGATACCCGAGGGCATGAAGAGCATATCGGTGGTTGCGTATCGTCCGCGCACGTATGCAGCCAAGTTCCGTGTGGCAGCCGGCGACAAGACGTTATTCGTGGACGAAGAGGACAGGCTGAAGTGCAAGATGTTCACGACCATCCAGGCAGATCTTCCGCCGGGCGCGACTGAGGTTGAGTTGGACGTCGATCGTTTTCAAGAAGACGGCCACGCCTGTTGGCTCGTGCCGCGTTTTCATCCGGTGTCGGCTGCGCAAATCAAGGACCCGTACAGCGAGGACGGAGAGTACGTCAGCATGACGACGCTCGCACCGTTGCCCGTCGATGGAAAGCAGCCGGCGTTCTTGGTCAATCGTGTCCCGGAGGAGATCACGCCGCCGGTGGTGAGCAAGGGTTTCGAGCGATGCAACGAGCACATTTATGCCTTCGCCCCCTCACGGGCCGAGTACGAGTTGCCACCCGGTGCGGAGTCTTTTTCCGCAGTCGGTTGGTGCAACAACGGAAGCGTTCAGTTCGAGGTCTATGCAGACGAAACGCGCATCTTTGCCAGCCCGAAGGCGGGCATTGTGCCGATCGACGTGGAGATTCCTGGTAGGGCATCGACCTTGACACTCGTCACGCTCGGCAACAACCACCGAGATCATAGCAGATGGTGCTATCCGCGATTTCACCTGCGGGAAGCCGAGAAGAAAATGAAGCCGTCGGCAACCGATAAGCAGCCCGGGCCGGCCAAGCCGTTCCCAAAGGATGGCACGGTCGAGGAGAAGAAGGCCTGGGTCGTGGCGGAGTTGAAGCGGCAAAATCCGGAGTTCGACGGCAAGGTACAAATGGCCACCTCTGACGGCGTCATCATCCAGCTTCGCATGAACAACTACGGCGTGACGGACATCTCTCCCTTGGCACAACTCAAGAGACTGCGATTCTTGTGGGTATCCGGTGTACGAACGCATGGGGATGGCGGCAAAGGCGACCTGATCGATCTGACGCCGCTAAAGGGGTTGTCGATTGAGGAACTGAATGTCTCCAACAGCCAGGTGAGCGACCTCGGGCCACTGCGGGGTATGCCGTTGAAAGAGTTGTCGATTCAGAACACCCTCGTGATCGATATTGGTCCTTTGGCGAACGCGCCGCTGGAGTCGCTCGATTGCGGCTACAGCCACGTCCGATCCGTGGCGCCGCTCAAAGGCGCTCCACTGAAGAGGCTGATCTGCACCGGTGCCAAATTTGACGATCTGGTGCCGCTGTCCGACGCACCTCTGGAGTATCTGTGGGCCGACTCGACGCCGATTTCGGAC
>CAZDHN010000723.1:0-3291 GCA_964505115.1 uncultured Planctomycetaceae bacterium | reverse complement strand
CGCACGTCAAGCAGCCGGCCTATCCGAACATGGACGTGCATTACATCCTGATAATGGATTTCGCCCAGCGGCTCTGCGGCGAGCAACAGTACGCCAAGGAGCGGGATGCGTTCGTCAAGATTCTCGACTCGGCCGTCTATCCCAACGGGGCGTTCACCTACATTTGGACGCAGAACGAGTGCTTCGTTTATCACCACCTCAACGTGCTCTACTCGGCCCGATTCTGGCAGCTTACGAAGAACCCGACCACGCTGGCCATGCTCCGCAAAACGATCCCCTTCTATCCCTACAATGTCGAGCCGGCCGGAATGCCCGAGTACTACACCGACGCCTGCTGGAAGCACTACTGGGGCGGTGGCGCGGCGCCCGGGCCCGACACTATCGCCGGGCTGTTCGACGATCCGCTCAACAAGCGCGTGGCCGAAGTCTGTGGAGAAGTCTGGGGCCATGGGCACAACTACCATGGCACGATTGCGGCCGAGTTCTGGAAACCGATCCAGTCGAAACCGCTGCCCGACCAATACGTGATGTTCGATCCCGACATCCAAGGTCCGCGTGGGCGGTTCGGCGGGTGGAGTTTTGCGGGCAACGGGCGGAATTACGGCGTCGGCTACCAGGGGAAGGATACGTTCGTCGGCTGCATGATAACCGATCCGGCCCGACGCCCTCTGCCAATGGATAGCGCCCTGCAAGTGGTCACCGTCGAAGTGCGGCTGAACCATACCGATAATCACTGGGTCGGCGGTCGTTGTCACGGTGCGCTGGAGAAGCTCACCACCACGCTCGGGGCCGATTGCGGTTCGCTGGCCGTGCGTTACACGGTCAGCAAGCCTAACTGGGGGAAAGAAGAAGACACGCTGTTTCCCTGGGAAGGCACGCAGCAGTGGTATCTGTCGAAGTCGCGGCTGGTGGGGTTGATCGCCCTGCAATGCACGGCCGACTCGACCGGGCGGCGGTCCACGGGCGGATTCGGCTGGGAATGGAACGCCAGATCGACCGGGCCGGCGACGATTGCTGGAAGTACGGCAAGTTGTCGATCAAGATCCACGACCACAACTACGCCCACATCATCACCAAGCCAAGCGAAACGTTTTATTTGGATAAGCCCGAAAAATACCGCAGCACCGAGATTACGCTGATCGACCCACTCAGCACCAAGGCCGGCGAGAAGGGCGACGTGCTGTTCAGGAAGGGCAGCCGATACTTCTTTCTCGTCGAAGTCTTTCCCGAGGGATCAAAGCCGGCCGAAAGAATCACCCGGCTTGAAGACGGCCCGCTTGCCGGGTTCAACTTCAAGGAAGCCGGTCGGCTGGTGGTCGTGCTGCACAACCCGAGCGACAAGCCGCTCGACGTAAACCGGCCGCTAGACGTTGCCCCAAAGGCAACCATCACCCTGTATCAAGACAACAGCGGCAAGGGCAAACTGCTCACCGGCGCGGCGATTCGCGCCCGCTTGGAGCCGCACCGCCACCTAATGGCCGTTGCCAAGACGAAGTAAAGCGTCGTTGGGTGCCACTGGCGTCTCGCCAGTGTTTGTTGGCCCGGAGCTTGTTCGTCGGTATTCCCAAAACCCGTTCAGCGTCTGTCACTTCATGGCCGCATGAGTGACAACCGGGTTACCCTGCACATGCGCGGAACGGTTTCCGAGAACAAGAACGTACAAGCACCGCCTTGAATTGCACTGGCGAGACGCCAGTGGCACCCTCCGCGGAACCCGCTAACGGATGCGCAACTCGTACCAGACCGTCTTGTACTTGGGCCCGAGCGTGACGACCGCCTTGCCCTGCTGATCGCCGCACGGGACAGCCGGCCCGCGGCGGCCGGCTTCGTCGAGCGGATAGTACGTGGCTCGATCGGCCGAGATGGGCAGCACAATCCGGGCCGGTACGCCCTCGCAGACGACCGGCTCGTCGCCCCAGTTGTCGCCGGGAAACGTTATGCGATCCTTGCCCAATTCCTTGAGCCGGGCGTTCTTGTTCCGGACCAGACCGGTGGCGGCAATCAGGATGCTGCCCGGGCTGTCGAACCCGCGGCCGTCAATCGCCACCATCGAGACGGTGGCCCAATCGAGCCGCGTGGGGCCGATTTCCAAGGTAACGTCGCCGAAGGAAAACTTCCGCCCGGCCACGAAACCGGTAAATAGCTTCGTGCGCGGCGTGTCGACGCTGAAGTAGCCGGCCCCTTCCTTCGAGATGTCCCAGCGGATTTGGCCCGTGTCGGAAACAAACGTCGCGGCGTCTTCCGCAATGGCCGGCGGCGGCGAATCGGTTGTCTTGCCGGCGGGTTTGCCGACATCGAGTGCCACGCCGTGCAACAGCGACAGCCGAGGGTCGAGCCCCAGCTTAGTGGCGGTGAGCGATCGAGGCGTGAACGTCTCGTGAAGCTGTTTTCGTTCGGCCTCCCGCGAGAGTGGCACCGCGAACGTCTTTCGGGCGGCGGCCGCGTCGCCACGGAGGAACAGGGCCGCGCAGGCCGGCATATGCACCAGTCTGGCCGTGTCGCCCTTGATGTCGAAGTAGCTGACGATGCGTCGCGGCTCGTAGTCGGTGTTGTGGCTGTAGGTGAAGCTGAAGATTCCATCCCAGGCCTGAAAGGCGCCGAAGGCGGCGATCATCGGAAAACCCTCGGCGGCGTAAGCATTGGGGGCCGGATGGTTGTACTCGCTGACCGTGTAGGCCATGCCGGCCACGCGGCGGTCGGCCAGACCGGCCAGCGTTCCGCCCGGGCTGTTCACCATGGCCACGTTGCGCACATGCCAGTTGTTCCGATCCCAGGGTCGGCCCGGGAAATGGGGATGTTGCCAGTAGGAGTGTGCGTCGATGTAATCCAGTCCGGCCTGAACGTGGACGGGGCTATAGCTCAGTTGCGTGCCCGAGACCAGCGATTGGACCTCCAATTCATCTTTCAGATAGCGATACATCCCCAACCAGTAATCGCGTTCGGTATCCCAGAGGAAGTCGATGAAGTCGTCGCGTGCCCGTTTGGTAAGGTTCAGGCCGTTGCGTTTGATGACCGGGACCGTATCGTCCTCGATCCGTTGGCCCGGCTCCAACCCGACAATGCCACCCGGCCGCAGCGAGACGTCGGCGAACTGGTACATACCCGGCTTCATGCTGGTGAAGGTAATTCGGGCGTTCGGGTCGTCTTGCTCGGCAACGAAGGTGAAGCGGTACTTCTTCCAAAGCGGTCCCAACTTGATGCCGGTCCCCAACCCAAGCCGGTTCCAGGGCTCGTGGGCCATCATGCAGTTTACGGCGATTGAGGTCTCCTTCCCGGCACGCAGTTGGCAAG
>CAZDHN010000722.1:0-3293 GCA_964505115.1 uncultured Planctomycetaceae bacterium | reverse complement strand
CCTGGGGTTCGACGAGGTGGTCACCATAAGCGTGGTCGACAAGGAATCGTCCGAAGCGTTCAGCCCCTGGACCGACGCAAAGCCGCTTCGCAGCCTGACGCCCGTGCTGCGTGGCGCCGACCGGCTGCGGCGGACGCTGATCCCCAGCCTGCTGGCCGCACGGCGGACCAACGAGGCACTCTCCAACCCGCGCATCGAACTGTTCGAGACGGCCAGGATTTATCTCTCTCGCGGGAAGAAGCCGCCGACCGAGGAACTCATGCTGGGCATAACCAGCGGCCGGGAGTTCCTGGAGGTGAAGGGCGTAATCGAAGCGATCGTGGCCGAATTGAATTCGCGCGAAGCGCTCCAGGCCGTCGACTCGCCGCACGAGTTGCTCGATCCGACCGAGTCCTGCCAGTTGAATCTCGGCGGGAAGGTGCTCGGCTACGTGGGACGAATTCAGGCCGACGGGCTTGGACGGTTTGATCTTCGCGGCCCGACCACCGTGGCCGAGGTGAAGCTCTCGCTATTGGTCGCCGCGGCCGAGTTGATTCCCGCTCACGAACCGCAGCCGGCCTATCCGGCCGTCACCCGCGACTTGAACCTGGTCGTCGACGAGACGGTCCGCTGGGCCGACGTGGCCGCCACGGTCGAAGCCAATTGCGGCGAGTACCTCGAGAGCCTCGACTACCGCGACACTTACCGGGACGCCAAGCGGCTGGGTTCCGACAAGAAAAGCCTTCTAATGGCCATCGCCCTACGCTCCAGCAAAGGCACGATGACCAACCAACAGGCCGACGAAATCCGCGACCGCATCGTCACCGCCTGCCGCGACCAGCACGGCGCGGAGTTGCGCTAGTACTCAGTAACACCATGCTTGACGGGTGCCACTGCTGGCTCGCCAGTGCAATTCAAATCGGAGCTTGCTCGTTATTGTTCCAGAAGATCTTCGCGCGTATGTGCGGCCACAAATGGGTGTACGCGGAACGATTCTAGGGAACGCCAACAAGCAAGCTCCGGACCGTTCAGCACTGGCGAGACGCCAGTGGCACCCTGCAACCACCCGCTAGGGCCTCGTGGGTAAGCATTCGACGATAGCCATTCGGCTCTGATTCGATACTAGCCGCCAGCGGAAGCTGGCGGTTGCCCGAGACCACGCTTGCGGTTGGCTGGCCCGATCTCGCCACAACGCAACCGCCAGCTTCCGCTGGCGGCTATCGGTTGGTAGCGAATTGGCATGCACTTTCACGCCGAGTTATTCCGTGGGGGCCTAGCCGGCATTTCTCACCGTAGGGTGGGTCGAGGTCGCGCAAATCCTTGGTGGGGCTGCGCAAACCAGCAAACTCCCGGGTAACACCTTGCTGATAAATACACCTTGTCGCAGCGACCGAAGCCCCACCATGGGCAAGGTTTGCTGGACCCACCCTACACGTTGGTGAGAAATGCGGGCCAGCCGGCCGGGGGCACGCAACCCGTTGTGTGGCAGTGCTTTTTGTGGTAGTTTTAGCGCCGGGGCCTTGATGAGTTGGCGCGCAACGGCGCGCCCGTTTATTCAATTTGAGATGCCCGATAAATCAGATAGTTGGATTGCATTCATTTCACTCGGGGGTCGTAAGCATGACGATGGTCGCTAACTGGATATTTAGTAATCCAAGCCTGTATTGGTCATTGGCCCTCGTAGTCAGCGCATACTATGGGTTTCGAGCATTGGTCTTTCAAACTGTGGACATGCGTAAATCGTGGACAGATGCTCCTACGTGGAAGAAGGTCGTAGTCTGGTATATTCAAGACACAATCTACAATTCTGTCTGCTCGCTCGCCGGATTTATCGCCCTCTTTGTCCTGTATCGTGCTCATGCTACCATCAATGACTGGCATAATCTTCAAATCGGGACTGCTACATACTTCGCCTTTTTGGCGTTGATCGCGCTGCTTGGAATTACAGGTGTGTTGCCGCGTACATTTGGAAGGGGCGGTCTAACTGGTAAGCGGTAGGCTGCAATCCAACATCAAAATGCAGCGGACTCGCTAAAGCGGCCGCTGATTTTGGCGTTATGCAGACTCACACGACAAGTAACCCGAACGCGGCTCACCTCGTCAGTCACCTGGCAGTACTCGACGGTGAGAGAATGACATCGAAACAGACAGCCATTTCCGTAATCAATTCGCTCTCGGATGACGCCACATTGGACGAAGTGATTGATAGGTTGTACCTTGTCCGAAAGATCGAACTCGGGATCGCCCAGGCTGACGCTGGCGACGTGATGGGGCACGAAGAATTTATGGCTGAACAGGAACTTCCCCCGGCTCACGCTTTGCCCAGTTCCACGCGCGGCTCGTCGTCCAATTCATCCAGGTCGACCAGCGCGTAGCAGCCCTTGCTGGCCGGGCCGCAGTTGACCACGGTCGTGCGGCCGGTCCGGCCTGGCCGAGAATGCGCCGCAGTGACCGGTCGGCACCGTGTGGATCGGTAATTCCAAGAAGTCTCATGAGGCAACATCTTATGTTCCTTGTCGAACGGCGGCAAGCAAGCGATGCCAGGCCACCTGCTTTACCCCCCGCTGGATTGGGGGTACTTGCGAAAACTTTGCCGAAAGCCGACAATGAGATAGTCGTTGCAACGGTTCAGCCATCTGGAGTTGAAGTGGCGCGATCGGAATCTAGGCAAGATTCCCGGGATCCCGGCGACTGGGCTGAGTAGGTAACTGTCCTCTGTCTCGCGTTTCTTGTCCGTATGCCGATCGTCCCTGCCGGCAGTTTTCGTGGCCGGACTGGCAAGAATTCGGTTCTTCGCATTACGGCTGAATTCTTGCGAATCCAGCTACGCCTCTCGCGCCAGCTTGAGAGGCACGGTCATCCTCGGGAGATCATCATGAGCCAATCGGCGGGTCAGAAAGCACTTGAACTCATCGACTGGGACGCAATTTATCGCGATGGCCGCCCGCCCTGGGAAACCGGCGAAGCGGCCGGCGAACTGATCCGAGTGCTCGACGAGGGGCTGATCAAGCCCTGCTCCACCATCGAGTTGGGCTGCGGAACCGGGGCCGACGCCGTCCATTTGGCCAAACGGGGTTTTGAGGTGACGGGCGTCGATTCTTCACCGCTGGCCGTCGAGCAGGCTCGGCATCGGGCTCGGCGTGCCGGCGTGCCGGTCTGCTTCGTTCTGGACGATGTCTTCGATTTCGGCCAAACCGCCGGGCAATTCGACCTGATTTACGACGCCGGTTTCTATCATTCCATTCGCGGGCTGGACCTTTCGAGATTTTTCGATATGCTATGGCGTATCACGCGACCCGGCTCGTTATACCTGG
>CAZDHN010000721.1:0-3301 GCA_964505115.1 uncultured Planctomycetaceae bacterium | reverse complement strand
GTGCGACTTGGCTCGCCTCCATTTGCCCCATGATCCTGCGCTGATCTGGACTCACGCCGTCCGCGAAGACACGATGCTATACGGGGTACTGAAGGAGCAGGGGCTCCGCGTGGCCTTCGTGCCGTCGTTGATGATGGTCAATCGCGAGTCGTGCGACCTGTCGGGGTTCTTTGTTTTCGTCACGCGGCAGTTGCTCACCGCCCGACTCTATCACCCTCGCTGGGGAGCCGTGGTTGTTCACGGGCTCGGCACGACGCTGGCCATGCTGTTTGCAATAGGTCTGTCGCTGGCGGCCCTGTTGATCGGGGATTATCAAGCGGCCGCTTGGGCCGGCGGGGGGCTGGCAATTTACCTGGCTGCAATGCCGCTCCTGCTGGCACCCATGGAAGCCGTTGTTCAATCGATCTTTCGAGCCCGAGGCGAACCGACTGCCTGGCTCGGCGGTATCTCGATGCTGAAACTGGCGGCAATTCCGCTAACGCAGTTCCTCTACCCGGCCGCCCTTATTTCGGCCATTCTCCTCCGCACGGTCGATTGGCGCGGGATCCGTTACCGAATCGACGGCCCATTCAAAATCCGCATGATCGAGTACCGGCCGTACAGATCGACGCAAGACGACCCGCAAGCGTCGCGGCGCATTTCCCTGTGAGACAATTTGTACGCGTGAGACAATCCGCCGCGCTGTCCATTCCGGGATTGCTGGTTCAGTAAACGAAATCGTACCGGCACCTTCATCTGGTATACTGATCCCCGTGGGCTGCCCGCGCGTGAACACACCCTACCCAACGCAATCCAGCGGCCGGGCTGGCCCGCCGCTAAATCCGCCAAACGACAATCCTCCCCCACCCAAAGCCCCGCAAACCTCAAAGGACTTGTGATGAACCGCACGAGCACTCGCATCTTTGGTATCAGCCTGGCCGTCCTGTTACTCGCGACCGTTTGTCCGACGGCCCGGGCCGATACGCTCACTTTCCACGTGGCCGTCGACGGCAAAGACACCTGGTCGGGCAAGCTGCCCGCCGCGAACGCGACGGGAACCGATGGCCCGTTTGCCACGCTAACCCGGGCACGCGACGCCGTCCGGCTCGTCAAGGCCGACGGCGGGCTGAAGGGCGCGGTTCGCGTGCTGGTGCGTGCTGGAACGTACTACCTTCCGGAAACACTCGCACTGGGGCCGGCCGATTCCGGCACGTCCGATTTTCCGATCGCCTACGAGAGCTACCCCAACGAGAAGGTAGTGCTCAGCGGCGGACGGCCGCTTGACGATTGGAAGCCCTATCGCGGCCGCATCGTGCAATGCGACCTGAAGGCCCGGGGCATCGACAAGCCGGTTTTCAAGCAGCTTTTCTACAACTCCCGACGTCAGCCCTTGGCTCGCGTGCCGAACGTCGATGCCAAACACCCGCGCAGCGGCGGATGGATGTACGTTCCTCGGACCGTCTCCATACCCGACTACAATCCGGCCAAGGACGACCGCCGCTGGAAGGAGCCGTACAACCCGACCCTCAAGAAGCACATGACCTACGAGCCGACCAGGGTCGATCCGGGGCGTTGGGCAAAGCCGGAGTTGGCCGAGGTGAGCATCTTTTCTTGGCAGTGCTGGAACAACAACCTTGTGCCGGTCGAGCGGATCGACACCGACAAGCAGTTGATAACCCTGGCCGGCAAGGGCGCTTCCTACAAGATTATCCGCGGCAACCGCTTCTTCATCCAAAACGTCTTCGAGGAACTTGATGCGCCCGGCGAATGGTATCTCGACCGCGAGTCGGCCACGCTCTACTTCTGGCCACCCGACGACAAGTTGGCCGAATCCCCGCCTGCCGAATCACGGGTGGTCGTGCCCGTGCTCGATAGCCTAATCGCCTTAACCGGCCGCGGCTCGAAGGAGCCGATCCACGATATCCGCATTGCCGGCTTCACGCTGGGTGCCTGTCACGGCGCGGCGGTTGTCATGCAGTCGGCACGCGATTGCACCGTTGCCAAGAGCGTTATCCACAACGTCGGCCGGGAGGCGGTTTACGTCGGCTCGCACTCCACCAAGAACCGCGTGTTGGGCTGCGATATAACCGACACGGGCGCCAGCGGCATACGGCTCCGCGGTGCGTCGGATAATCTGGTTTCCAACAACCACATCCATCACTTCAGCGTCATCCTGCGGAACAGCCCGGGCGTTAGCGTCAGTGGATCGAGTAACGTTGCCTCGCACAACCTCATCCACGACTGCCCACGTAGCGGAATCGTCTACAGCGGCAGCGATAACGTGATGGAGTACAACCGCATCCACCACGTCAACTTCGAGGCGGCCGACAGTTGCGTCATCGGCATGTTCTGCGGCGGGAGCTACGAGAAGGCCATGACCCGGCTGGGGAACGTCGTTCGCTACAACTACGTGAGCGACAGCATGGGCTACCGCATGAAGCAGCCCGGCCATTGGGAATCGCCCTGCCATACCTACGGCGTCCGCATGGACGACCTGACCAGCGGCGTAACGGTGTTCGGCAACATAATCGTGCGAACCGTCTCCGGCGCGGTGCAAATCCACAGCGGCAAGGATAACGTACTGGAGAACAACATCATGGTCGACGGCCTCTCGGCCCAGGTCTGTTTCTCGAACAGCCTGAGCGAGTTCAAAAAGATCGAGAGCGACATGTCGGGCAACCGGTTCGTGCGGAATATCGTCAGCTACAACAATCCGAAAGCCAGACTTTTCGCCGTTGGCGGCTGGACCGACAAGATGATGGCCGAATCGGACTACAACCTGTTCTACACGCACGGCCACGTGCCGGTCATCCGCGCGTTGCCCAACTGCAAGCCGGCCGATTCGTTTGACAAGTGGAAGAGTTTCGGCTACGAGGCCCACTCGATCGTGGCCGATCCGAAATTCGTGGATGCCGCGGGCGGCGATTACCGGCTCGGCGACGACTCGCCTGCCTGGAAACTGGGCTTCAAGCGGATCCCGGTCGAGCGGATCGGCTTGCATGCCGACCCGGATCGTGTATCCTGGCCGGTTGACGAGCAGAAGAATATCTGGCGCGAGGAGTTGCTGCTGGAGACGCCGATCACCCCGTGAGGGAGTGAAAAATGGGGACTGGCTCCGAGTCCGAAACAGGTCGAAGTTTCGCGAAAACGGTTGTCGCGAGGTGCCTGCCCCCTTTTTTCACGGTGCCTGCCGATGGCCCGTCCGCCGCGTTGGGTGGCATCGATACGCTCAAACACAAACGCGGCGGGCAAGCCCGATTTTCCGCGGGTTGGCGTGGCGGCTAAGTAGAGTGGTTATTTGACTGGGTTAGGTTGTGTGCTT
>CAZDHN010000720.1:0-3306 GCA_964505115.1 uncultured Planctomycetaceae bacterium | reverse complement strand
CCTTTTTCTGTCCCTGCTTCGGCTTCGGCTGATTCTGCTGTTGCTTTTGGACCTTCGCCCAGGTGTCGCGGAGCGAGACGGTGCGGTTCAACACGATCCGGTCGGGTGACGAATCGAATCGGTCGATGCAGAAATAACCCTGCCGCTCAAGTTGGAATCGGCTCTCGGGCGCCGCGTCGGCCAGACTCGGCTCTACCCGGCAGGAAGTGAGCGTCACCAGCGAGTCGGGGTTCAGGTTGGCCGTGAAGTCGGCCCCCTCGTCCGCCTCATCCGGGTTCTCTTTGGTGAAGAGGTGGTCGTACATTCGCACCTCGGCCTCCAGTGATTGGGCGGCCGATACCCAGTGAATGGTCCCCTTCACGCGGCGATTGCTTTGCGGCCCGCCGCTTCGCGTCTCCGGATCGTGCGTGCAATGCACCTCGACAACCTCGCCCGTGGCCGGGTCCTTCACCACGTCGACACACTTGACGATGTACCCGTATCGCAACCGAACTTCCCGGTCGAGTGCCAGGCGGAAATACTTCTTCGGCGGGTCCTCGTGAAAATCTTCCCGGTCGATGTATAGCTCTCGGGAGAAAGGTATCGTGCGAGTGCCGGCGCTTGGGTCCTCGGGGTTGTTGACGGCCTCCATCTGCTCGACCTGATCCGCCGGATAGTCGTCGATGATTAGCTTCAGCGGCCGCAACACGCCCATCACCCGGGGCGACCGCTTGTTCAAGTCCTCCCGCAGGCAATGCTCCAAAAGCGCAACGTCGATCGTGCTGTTGAACTTGGCCACGCCGATCCGCGCGCAGAAATTGCGTATCGCCTCGGGCGTGTAACCGCGCCGACGCAAACCGACCAGCGAGGGCATTCGCGGGTCGTCCCAGCCGGCCACGTGCCCTTGGCTCACCAATTGCGAGAGCTTACGCTTGCTCATTATGGTGTAGGTGAGGTTGAGTCGGGCGAATTCGATCTGTTGCGGATGATGGATCCCCAACGCATCGAGATACCAATCGTACAGCGGCCGGTGGTTCTCGAACTCCAGCGTGCAAATCGAGTGCGTGATCCGCTCGATGGAATCGGACTGGCCGTGCGTAAAATCGTACATCGGGTAGATGCGCCACTTGTCGCCCGTGCGGTGATGCGTTGCGTGCAGTATGCGATACATGACCGGATCGCGCATGTTCATGTTCGGCGAGGCCATGTCGATCTTCGCGCGGAGCGTTCGCGACCCGTTGGGGAACTCGCCGGCCCGCATCCGCGCGAATAGATCGAGGTTCTCCTCGAGCGGCCGATCGCGATAGGGGCTATTCCGGCCGGGCTCGGTCAGCGTGCCGCGATACTCGCGGGTTTCGTCGGCCGTCAGGTCGCAAACGTAGGCCTTGCCCGCCTTGATCAACTGCACGGCCCACTCGTGGAGTTGGTCGAAATAGTCGGAGGCGTAGTATTCTCGATCGGCCCAATCGAACCCCAGCCAACGAACGTCGTCCTTGATCGAGTTGACGTACTCCTCTTCTTCCTTGGTCGGATTGGTGTCGTCGAAGCGAAGGTTGCACAGCCCGCCTTCGTTCTCGGCCGCGATGCCGAAATTCAGGCAGATCGACTTGGCGTGTCCGATGTGCAGGTATCCGTTCGGCTCGGGCGGGAACCGAGTGTTGACTCGGCCGTCCCATTTATTGGTCTTCAAGTCGTCCGCGACGATATCGCGAACGAAGTCGCTAGGTCGATTCGCATCGTCCGTGGCCATTGTGGCAACTCCGTTAAATTCAGACGCGACCAGCGGCCGCGGCGTTGTAAGTCATGGGGAAGGTGGGCAGCCACCCCGGGGTCGGGTGGACTTGTTGCATCACGGCGAACTCTCTCCGAAAAGCCATCGCGGCCGCCCGCCCTATGTTTATACCGTTTTCGCGGCCGCTTGTCGTGCCCACAAAGCCGCAACCGTTGGTCGGGCGTAGGAGCACGTTTGTAATTCCAATTGGATTCGCATTAGATTGAGAGAACCGCGCGGCGATTTTTTCCACGCATCTTTCACCGGCGGCTGGACTGTCCGGCTGAACTGCGATGCTCGTAAGTACTTTTCAGATAACCAGTTAGCCCGGTTGGTGCTCGGTGCGAGCGGGGCTGAAAGGGGTTGAAATTCGGGCCGCGCTTGCCGTTGTAGATCGTTACTGTCACACGACTTACGAATTGTTGAACAGTCGTTTTTCCTTAATCGAATGTGAAGCTGGGTAATTGTGCGCCCTAACTCGTTATCTGCCAACAATTTGCAGCCAGAAATCACCGCCCGAAATCTCCGCGGCCGGGCGTACCTTCCCCATCCACGCCGACTTGGGCGCGCCCGAGCTTTCGACAGCACCAAGGACTCATGTGGCCGGGCTCGTAGCTGAATTCGCAAAAATTCAGATGGATTGCGAGGTAGCTGAATTCGCAAGAATTCAGATGGATTCAGCTACTACGGTCTGAACTCTTGCGAGTTCAGCTACTCCAGGTCTAAACGCTTGCGAGTTCAGCTACTGGTCCGGACGCTACGGACCTGCCACGGCCTACCGCCTGCACCGTCTGCTTCGCTTGCCGATCCTAGCCTTACGCCGGGGACTGGTCCATTTTTCGGCCAAAGAACATCTTTGGCTAACAGCCGTTCGCCGAAAACATGGACCTGTCCCCTTTGGTTGCGTTCAACTGGCCGGTTCGCGAAGCGAGGCCGACCGTCACGTCAGTCACGGTATAAACTCCAATGACCAAGGAATCGACGGCGTGAGAGATTCGCGCAAGCGCATCTCCACGGCCGTGGCATTGGGTGGCGCCGCCACGGCCCCCTTCCGCCGAAACCAGGTCGGCCCTCCGGCACCGGTCTTATGTGTGGCCTGTATGACGGCCTCCGGCCTTACCACGGAATCAGTCCGCCGGTTCAGGCAAGCCGCCACGCCGTGGAAAGGCGCGCGGTGGGGAGAAAGAGTCTTTCTCTGCCCAAACTGCAAGACCAACCCGCTGCCGAGGGAGTTACGCCTCCTTCGCCCACGTTGCCGGCCACGGGACCCGATTGGACTTCGGGTTACCGCCAGAATACCGACCAAGATAGCAAAAGAGTGTACAGATGTAAAGCAACTTTTTCAAGCCATCGGTAGCTGGATTCGCGCGTGAGCCGCCGGGTTCACGAGTTTAGTCATAAACGGTGCGGCTGTCCAAGACAGCCTAATCCTACCCGTGCGGGTCCGTGCCTGTACAGAAGTCGTTCCTCGAACTCGAAGGAGGTATGCAGCTAGCCCAAAAAAGGTTCATCCGGCTGAAGCGTAGTTTTCCGTAAGTTGTTGCTAGCAGCAAGTT
>CAZDHN010000719.1:0-3322 GCA_964505115.1 uncultured Planctomycetaceae bacterium | reverse complement strand
CGCCGGCCAACAGGGCCAGCCCGAGTTGTACGTCGATCCAGGCTTCCGACCAGTGATTAGGTGGACCTGGCCGACGCGACAAAGCGGTTATCAGTTGTGCGGAAAGCGCGTCGTGACGGCAGACGGGCCCCATCAGTTCCAGCCGTCGTCGCATGGCCAGCGTGGTACAGCGGACGACCTCCTTCACCTGGATGCGGAAGAGGATCGCTTGCTGCACGACGCCGCCGCGCTGGTACTGCTCGTTGTTGTCGATCCGCCCCTGGCTAATCAGCATCGACTCGGGAAAGTGCCCCAAGCGGGCCTTGCGCGTGCTCTTGCCCCAGGGAATTGGCTTATAGGCGCCCGGCCCGGCCGGCCGAATTGACGGCTCGAACTTCACCCGGATCATCCAGTCGGAGAAGGCCACGTACATTTTCAGCGCCGAGGTGTAGTGGTCCAGTGCCTGGGGCAATTCGCCCATTTGGTAGTAGCACTCGCCACACATCGTGTGATAGCAGATCGAATCGATCCATCTGGACTGGGCCGTCTTGATCGCCCCACGTCCCTCGGATCGAAACTCCTTCAGCGCGTCCTTGTAGCGACCCTCGAACAAATTGGCGAAGTTGGCCATGTAAGCCAATGAGGGAACGGCCCGATCACCCACCTGGGCGCGTGCCGGAGCGGCCGACCATTGGAAAATGGCTATCGCTCCGACAAATAGCAGCGTCCGGCGGACCGGCGGCCAGACAAGGCCGCAGCCTGAAAACGGCGGAAAAATCATGTTCCGGTGTCCTCTTCTCACGACAAACCGGGCTCGGCTTGCCCAACACGGGGCTTGCCCAACACGGCCCGAGTTACTCAACCTTCACAATACTATCATTATGCGAGTTGTCCAGAGTGTTTTCCGCGCAAGAGTCAACGCACCCCCCCGGATTGGCCGGGCCGGCGGCACGGGTTTATGACGTTCAAACCGGGCCGATAGTTCCATCTGGTTCAAATCGACACGATTCTGGGGGAACACGTAACAGTCCGTGTTAGCCCCGTCGCCTGCGACGGGAAAGTAGCGGAAACCGCCCCGCCAGCCGGTCGCTCACCGACCGGGCTAACTGTTACCCGCGCTTGAACCAGGCCGATTGGCCACGTTTCCCCCGCGATGGTCTCCGAAAAGGGGCATTCGCCCGGTTGCCAGCTAAAGTCTCGCCGATCAGGGTGACGATAACGATTATGCCGATTGTATTGGCCGTGGTGTGCGCAAGCAAAGCGCCCGCGTCGGGCGAGGTCGATCGGCGACTCGTCGAGTTTCTTACGATGTTAAACGTTGGTAGCTATAGAGCGAACGGAGGGAACCGGATGAGCGGCTCGAAGAAGCGGCGTTGCGGGCTGCGGGATATGTGCATTGGCCTGAGCATGTTGGCCGCCCTGAGTGCAACCGGTTGTCAGGTGGACGTTGGGGGCCAAACGCTACCAAGTCCATACTACATGACGGACGATGTTCAGTATTTCGCGCCCGGTCCAGAATTCAAACTGGCCAAAGAGGCGGCCGCGCTGAAAGCAAGTGCCCAGGAAGAGGCCTTGATGGGCCGTTGACGGCCGTCGGGAAGTGATTTACCCGTAGCTGGATTCGCAAGAATTCAGCCGAGATGCAAAGAACCGAATTCTTGCGAATCCGGCTACGAAATCAAAACGAATCATGTCGGACGTTCGAGCGGTTGGGTTGGCCGGCACTTGCCGTCGCGGCAAATCCGGCCGTCGGAATGTCACGGGGGGACGGCACCTTTGGTTGCCGACGTCCAGGGAGTGGTTGACCGCCGTTGCGGTACGCTCTTTGGACGTCAGCGGCTGAAGGCAGCGGCAGGGCCGCCAACCAAACCGGTGCTACCGCACCCAGGCAAGAACCCGGTTGCCACTATTGACCCTTGCGTAGCTAATGACCGAGGGCGAAGCCCGGTTCTCTGGCGAAAACCCCTGGTTTCGCGCATTGACTATGCAAAGATCAATAATCGCCGATCTTTGTCAAAAACTTAACGATCTCTGAGGTTAGTAGCACAGGGCGGCCTCAAAGGCTCTTGGTGTGACCGAAGCCGCAGTCGAACGGAACGGTTCCGAAAGATCGTGAAGTCTCCGAGGATGTTTGCGGTTATTGGAACAGGAGCCGAATCGTGGGCGCATTGTCCGAAATCGCTCAGCAATGGGTCAACGTAGTGTTGATCTGGATCGGCTTTGGGACCCTGGCCGGGCTGTTGGCCAGGGCCGTTTTGCCGGGTCGCGATCCGGGCGGGGCCGTCTCCACGCTGGTCATCGGGATCACCGGCAGCACGCTCGGCCTGCTGGTGCTGTCCTATTTCTCCTCCCGATTCTGGGAGGCTAAACCGTCCAACCCAATCAGTCCGGTGGGATTGCTGGCCGCAACCGGCGGCGCCTTCGTCCTGCTGGCCGCCTACCGCCTCGTCTCCACGCTCTTCGCCATCGAGCAAGAAGAAACCGACATCGGGACGTGAGGTGGGAGCTTTGAGCTATGAGCTATGAGCTTTGAGCTATGAGCTATGAGCTTTGAGCTATGAGCTATGAGCTTTGAGCTATGAGCTATGAAAGGGTGTTTCGGAGTCGCTTGTTGAAGGCCAGGAGCATTCGACGGATTTCGACCACTTCGCCGGAGAACTCCGTGTACTCGTCTTCGGGAAGATAGCCGAGGTCTCGGGCCAGCAGCAGTTGGTACTCGACTTCACTGGCTGAACCGGTGGCGATGTCGATGAAACGGGCGAGTTCGTTGTTGGTGCCGCGTCCACAGCCTTCGGCCATGTTTGTCGGGATCGACGCACACGCACGCCGCATCTGCGATACGAGCCCAAAGCGCTCGTCTCCGGGAAAACCCGATGATGCACGGTATATCCGCAATGTCAAAGCATGTGCCCGCTCCCATGCCTTGATGCTTCGGAAATCACGTGCCATCGTCATGCCTCCTTCCTCACTGCTCACTGCTCACCGCTCACTGCTCACCGCTCACCGCTCACCGCTCACGCGGCAGTTCTCGACGAGTTGACCGACGTGGCAACGCAGTCGGCGCCGTGCCGCCACTGGACGTAGATCCGCTTCAGCCGCAACGCCCAGGCTCGCATTACGGTGTTTGGGAAATGGGTGTAGCGGTAGCTTTTGACCAGCCGGGTCAGCCAATGCCGTTTGCAGTGCAGCGAGCCGACGCCCAGGTCGTAGTATTCGTCTTGACGTCGGAAGCCGTCTTCCAGCATCATCTGGTGCAGTACGGTGCCCGGCCCCACCGCCGTCAGGTCGGGATCGAACCCCATTCGCAGCCCGTACACTCGGCCCTGATAGTGATAATTGTAGA
>CAZDHN010000718.1:0-3329 GCA_964505115.1 uncultured Planctomycetaceae bacterium | reverse complement strand
ACTTTGCACACTATCGAGTCGTTCCGGCCGCCGCTCGCGTTCTCATCGCTTGTTGCACCATAATGACCGCGTGGGGACTGACGTGGGCTCTCGGCACCGCGCCGGTCGGAGCCGCCGAACTGTGGGTTGGTGCCGCCACGGCCAACATCACACCGGACCGGCCCCTTCCGCTGACCGGCGGCACCACCGTGCGCATCGGCCGGCAAGTTCACAGCCAACTGGTCGCCAACGTCTTGGCACTCGAGTCGCGCAACGACCAAGGGTCCCTGGATCAGGCAATCTTGGTGGCATGCGATTTGTGCGTGATCCGGCCGGGTATTCAGGAGGGACTCCGAAAACACCTGGCCGGCCGTTTGCCCGGCTTCGATCTGAACAAGCTCTTTTTGGCCGCAACGCACACCCATGCCTCGCCCGTGTTGCTCCAAGAACGATACGATGAAGCCGATTACGCCGACGCCATGCAGCCGAAGGAGTACGTTCCCTGGCTCAACGAGCAGCTTGCACAGGCCATTGTCAAGGCTTGGAAAACCCGAGCGCCGGGAGCGGTTACCTGGGGACTCGGCCATGCGGTCGCCGGCCACAACCGCCGCGTGGTCTACGCCGACGGCACGGCCCGCATGCACGGCAATACGCGGGATCCCGAGTTCCGCGGCATCGAAGGCTACGAGAACCACGGCGTTCATATCCTCTGCTTCTACAACGAGAAGAAGAAACTTATCGCGGCAGCCATCACACTGGCCACCACGGCCCAGGCCCAGGGCGGCAGTCAGGTCAGTGCCGACTTCTGGCATGACGTGCGCGAATCGATCCACAAACAACACGGCAACGATGTATGCGTGCTGGGGTTCTGCGCACCCGCCGGCGACCAGACGCCCCGGCCGCAGGTATACAAGCAGGCGGAGAAGCGTATGATGGAACTCCGCGGTCTCAGTTCCAGCCAGGAAATCGGCCGCCGGGTCGCTGGCGCGTTCCACGACGTGGCCGAGGTCATTGCCAAGGACGCTCGCACCGATGTTCCATTCGTCCACCGCGTCGAACCGATCGAATTGCCTGCCCGGATCGTCACCGACGCCGAATATGCCGTGGCCCGAAAGGTGTGTGCCGACATCGACGCTAAGACAACGCGAGGCAGGTCGGACAGTTGGACCCGGGGGCTTTACGGTCTGATTGCCGAGCGTTATCTGGCTCAGCAGAAAGGGAAGGCTAAGACCTACGCGGTGGAATTGCACGTCATGCGGCTCGGCGACGTGGCCATTGCCACCAATCCGTTCGAGTTGTTCGTCGACTACGGCGTGCAGATCGAAGCTCGAAGCCCGGCCGTCCAGACGTTCCTGATTCAATTGGCCGCCACCGGCGGGCAGCATGGCTATTACGTGCCGACACCACGTGCAATCGCCGGCGGCGCGCTCAATGAAAAATCGTTCACCAACTACAGCGCCACGGTGATGACAGGCATGGTTGGCCCTGAAGGCGCCCAGGTGCTGGTCGATCGTACCGTCGACGCCATCAAACAGCTTTGGAAGTGACGCAAGCGAGGATCACGGGGTCAGGCTTCTTCCGACCCCGGCTTCTTCCCCTTCCTGACCCCGGCTTCTTCCCGGCTTCTTTCAAGCCTGGCCCCGGCTTCTTACTGCCCATCACACGATGGAACCCCAAGAGGGGCCCAAAGCACTGGCAGAGCCAGTGGCACACAGCGATCAATTGCCACAATAGTCATTGACGGGCTTTTTGGGGGGATATATATTGTAGGCGATGCTTTATTCGGCCAATTCTCGGCCGCTGCCCAATCGGGAGGATTACGCCGCTCATGGAGTTTCCGCGAACCGCCGCCAACCACGTCAGGCAGCCGACGGGTTTTACACTCGTCGAGTTGCTCGTGGTGATCACGATCATCGGCATCTTGATCGCGCTGCTGCTGCCGGCCGTGCAGAGCGCCCGGGAGGCGGCCCGGCGAATGCAGTGTACGAACAAGATCAAGCAACTCGCCCTGGCGCTGCACAACTACCACTCGGCGCACGGCGCGTTTCCGTCGGGCTACCTTTCGGAGAAGGCCACCGCGGGATCTAGCTGGTGCTACGACGATACGTCCTGCACGAATCACCTGGCGCCCTGGACGGTGCTGATTCTGCCGTTCCTTGAGGAGGTCGCGCTGCACGACCAGTTCGACTTCGAGCAGACGTTCACTTCAACTTCCCACTGCCCGGCCGACAGCGACTACAATAGCCAGAATCACAAGGCCTGGGAAACACCGTTGAACAAGTACCAGTGCCCATCCGATCCGTATTCCAAAGACGAGATCAACAACATCAATTACCTGGGAGTGCAGGGCGGCGGGTCGATCGAGACGATTTCGGCGCCCCACTGCACGACCAGAAGTCGGGTACTGTTTCTCAACGGGTTGCTGTTCCACAATTCGTGCGTGAAGATCAGCCACATCCAGGACGGGTCATCCAACGTCTTTCTGCTGGGCGAAACCAAGTATATCCCCACCTACATGCATCGGCCCGACCGGAAGACTTTCGGTGGCTGGGCCTCCGGCGCGCGGCTGGACGGGGGAGGGACCAATCCCTACACGCTGGCGGCGATCGTTCTGCAAATCAATTCCATTGCCGGCAGCGGCGGCCAGCCGAACACGTCCGTGGTCGACATGTACTTCGAGATGTCAAAGCTCTTCGGCAGCTTCCATCCGGGCGGATGCAACTTCGCCATGGGTGACGGGTCCGTACACTTCATCAGCGAGAACACCGACCTGACCGTCTTGCGGCAGACCGCCGCGCGCGACGACGGATTGCCACTGGGAGGGCTTCCGAAATGAACCTGTCTATTGACCCTTGCATAGCCAATGACCGAGGGCGAAGCCCGGTTCCCCGGTGGAACCCTCTGGATCAGCGCATTGACTATGCAAAGATCAATAAACGTCGCCACTTGACCCGTGCGCTGCTGCTTGCATGCGGCCTGGGCCTGCTGGGCTGCGGAGGGAGTGACTCGGGGCCGCGGCGGTTTGATGTATCGGGCGCGGCCACCTTCGACGGCAAGCCGATCGTCAACGGTTCGATCAGCTTCTCGCCCGACACCTCCAAAGGCAACAGCGGGCCGGGAAGCTTCGCGCAGATTCGCGACGGCAACTACGAAACGACAGCCGGCATGGGACCCGTCGGCGGGCCGCACGTCCTGACGATCATGGGGCTGGCCAAATTGCCCGGCAGCGGCCCGCCCGGCGAAATTGTCCCCCCGCTCTTCTCCTCCTACCGCATGGAAGTCGACCTTCCCCGGGAAGACACCAGCTACGACATCGACGTACCCGCCTCGGCCGCCCCCGGCAATTATTG
>CAZDHN010000717.1:0-3339 GCA_964505115.1 uncultured Planctomycetaceae bacterium | reverse complement strand
AACTCTATCAAAAACTCAACGATCTTTGGGGTTGGTAGATCAGACCCCCATTATAACCATCATCTGGCGGAGAAGGCAACCATGGACACGCCGTGGCGGCGGTGTCAGGGCGCAGGAACGGGTTTGCGGAACCTCAATGGATCGGTGACACGTTGGTAGCTGAATTCGCAAGAATTCAGACGGATTTACACTCACGGGCTGAATTCTTGCGAATCCAGCTACAAACGTGTTCCTGCGCCCGGGGGTGAGGGAAAACAGCGGGGCCGCAAGCCGGCGATCACCCGGTTCATCAACCGTGGTCGAGCGCCGGGCGACGGGCCGCCTTACGAAAGCAACTCGCCAAACGCTTCGGCGAGCCGTTCGTATTGTGACTCGTCATTGTAGGCCTGGGCGGATAAGCGCACGAGCCGGCGCGGGGCGGCGGGCCAGTAGTAGATGGGTATCTCGATGCCGTAACGCTCAAGCAGATCGGTTTGCAGACGAGGCACGAAGACCGGCGTGGTGTCGGGATCAATCGAAGCGGCCGCCTCTTCCTCCTCCGGCAACGACACGACGGCCATCGAGCCGATCATCTCCGCCGGACAAACCGCTTCCGTTCCGAGCGAGTCGCGGAGTATCTCCCGGGCACGAAGCGCCAGGCGATGGTTTCGCTCGATCAGCGCGGACATGCCACCGGGCATCAGGCCCTCAAGAAAGTGGATCGACTCGCCGACGCACAGCCAAGCGGACGGGTCGCTGGTGCCGGTCCAGTCGAACTCGTCGTGTAGCGGGAGGCTGTCGGGCCGGTTGGTGTTCAGGCCGTGACTAATAACGGCCGGATGCAGCCCCTCCTGGCGGTCGCCACGAACGTGGAGGAACCCGGCACCCTTCGGCGCGCAAAGCCACTTGTGGCAATTGCCCGTGTAGTAGGCCGCTCCAAGCCGATCCAGCTCCAGCGGGATCATGCCCGGCGCGTGAGCACCGTCGACCAGCGTATCGATACCCCGCTCGGCCAGTCGGCGGACAATCCGCTCGATGGGAAACACCAGCGCGGTCGGACTGGTAACGTGGTCGAGCATTGCCAGGCGAGTTCGCTCGGTTGCCCGGCCGACAACAGCCTCGACAACCTGATCGGCCGACTCGATCGGCAGCGGAATCCGTGCCACCACGATCCGGGCGCCGCGGCGTTCCGCTACATAATCCATCGCGTTGCGGCAGGCGTTGTATTCGTGGTTGGTTACCAGCAGTTCGTCACCGGGTGCGAAGCGGAGCGACCGCAACACGCTGTTCACGCCGGTGGTTGCATTGGCGACAAAGGCCAGATCGCTCGGCTCGGCGCCCACGAATCGGGCCAACTCGCCGCGCGATTCCTCCAGCAGCGGCTGCACTTCCCTCATGAAGAAGCGGACCGGCTCCCGCTCCATTTGCTCGCGGAACCGCTGCTGAACCTCCAACACCGCCCGGGGACACGCGCCGAACGAACCGTGGTTCAGAAAGGCCACGCTCGGGTCGAGGGTCCAATGGGCCGCGTATGAGGAGCTATCGGCTTGACGGGGATCGGTCATCTGGTTGTCCGCTATTCGTGGAATTCGCGCAGCCTGCATGATACCACACCCGGCCCGGCCGACTAGCCGTGGCATTCTTCGTAGCTGGATTCGCAAGAATTCAGCCCGAATCATCTGAACTCTTGCGAGTTCAGCTACCAGTCGTTCCGGCCTTATCGGAACGCTACCTACTTGTGCAAAGCCTCCCATTCGGTTAGGGTGCCAAGATACGAACGATCTGCCTACAGGAGTGATCAAATGGGTTACGAACAGAATGGGATTCGGCTCGGTTTCGTGGCGGCCAACCGGGGCTCTTTCAGCGACGAACTGGCGGCCAAAATGCGAGGGCAGGCGGTTGAGGCAATCGAGCGAACGGGTGCCACGGTCGTTGTGCCCGACGCCGAGCAAACCAAGGTCGGATGCGTCGAGAACCGCCACGAGGCGGAGGTCTGTGCCGATTTGTTCCGTCGGCAGAACGTCGAGGGAATCGTAATCGGGGCGGTCAACTTTGGCGACGAGCAGGCGGCGGCCTGGGTCGTGCGTCAAGCGAAGCTCGACGTGCCCGTGCTCATCTTCGGCTGCCAGGAAGAGGAAACCCTCACGATCGATACACCCCGGCGCGACGCCTTCTGCGGCCTGCTCTCGATCGGCGACGTACTGCGGCAGATTGGCGTCCCCTACACCGTCGCCCGACGGCCGATCTGCTTTCCCTCCGACGAGTCGTTCGCGGCCGACCTCGATTGGTTCGCGCGGATATGCCGCGTGGTTAACGGGGTCCGCGGCGCGCGGTACGGGCAGATCGGCACCCGGCCCGACGCCTTCTGGACCTGCCGCTACGACGAGAAGAAGCTACAGCGGCTGGGTCCGACCACCGTCGTGATGGACCTTTCCGAACTGCTTGCCGGCGTAACTGCAATTTCCGACTCCGACTCGGAAGTCAAAGGGATCGCGCGGCGGATTGGAGATTATGCCGACCCCTCGTCGGTAAGCCCGGCAAGCGTGATCCGCAGCGCCAAGCTGGAGTTGTTCTTACGAAGATGGCGCCGAGACAACGACATCGACGGCCTTGCCATGCAGTGCTGGACGTCGATCCAGAAGAACTACGGCGTCTGTGCCTGCGCCACGTTGGGCCGGCTGGGTGAGGAAGGTATCCCGGCGGCCTGCGAGGCCGACATCTTGGGTACGCTTTCGATGCACGCCGCCATGCTCGCCGGCGGCAGCCCGGCCGCGCTGGCCGATTGGAACAACCTGCATAACGAAGACGACGAACTGGCCAACCTCTGGCACTGCGGCGTCTTCCCCAAGACATTCGCCAAGGGCGATCCCAAGTTGGGATACCAGCGCATCCTCGTGGCCGCCGGCGGAGCGCCTCGCGAGAACGCCGAATGCCTGGTCGAGTTCGCCTGCCGGCCGTCGCCCGTCACGCTCTGCCGCGTTACGCAGGACCCCGACGGTCCCTGGCGCGTGATGCTGGCCGAAGGCCGGATTGAGGACAACCCGGCCGAGACGTTCGGGTCTTACGGCTGGTGCCGGATCGCCAACCTGCAACGGCTCTATCGCGACGTGCTGCTTCGCCACTTCCCGCACCACGTGGCGATGACCCAATCGCACGTGGGCAACGTGCTCTGGGAGGCTTTTGGCAACTACCTGGGCATGGATGTCCACCATGCCACCCAGCAAACCCCCGGCCTCTACACGCCGACCTTGCCGTTTTGATCCGTTGTATCGGTTACGCTGGTTCGCCGATATCGTGGTAGCTGGATTCTGGTTCATCCGGTTGAAGCGTAGCTGGGCCACGGGATCGCCAACATTAGGG
>CAZDHN010000716.1:0-3348 GCA_964505115.1 uncultured Planctomycetaceae bacterium | reverse complement strand
ATTCGCTCGACATGGCCTTGCAGTCCAGGTGCAGCCGGACTTGCGGCGAGCCGATCATCTCGGCCAACTCCACGGCCATGTCGGCCGTCTGCATGAAGTCGGTCTCCGAGGGGGCCAGCGGCTCCAGCGCCAGCGTAACGTCGGTCTCCTCCAGCACCGGCACCAGTTGAGTGAAGACGTCGGCCGCGTACTTCATGGCCTCGTCGTGCGAAACGCCGGGCAGAAGGTTGCGCTGCTGGGGCGAGCCGCAAACCATCACGCTCCCACCCAGGTCGGCACAGAATCGCGCCAGATGGCCGAAATACTCCGACGTTTTGCGGCGAACGTCTGCCTCGGGACTGGTCATATAGAAGCCTTCGGTCTTGGCCAGCAGCCAATGCGCGCCGACAATTTCCAAGCCCGCCTGCTCGGCCTGCCGACGCACTTCCGCCCGTTGGACCGCCGAGATGTCGGTCACGTAATCGGAGATGGTAAACGGGGCGATTTCCAACCCCGTGTAGCCGCACTCGGCCGCGAAGGCGAACGCCCGATCAAACGGCCAGTCCTTAAAGGTCTCGTTGCAGACGGCGAATCTCATGATTGCTCCATTGGTTAGTCGGTGAACATGCTTTTTTGGCTGCTCGGTTTGCAAGCCTTTTTCTCCTTCGGCTGACGTTGGTCGAGTCGGGTTCCGTTGGCGGTCGACGGCGCGCTGGACAACGGTTCCGCAGCGCCGTCGAGCGGATCGCCCGGCGTAATCTTGGCCAGCCGCCCCTCGACGTACTGGCTGTACTGCTCGGAAAGCTCGTAGCCGAGGAATTTCCGCTGGAGCTTTTTGGCCACCGCCAGCGTGGTGCCGCTGCCGGCAAACGGATCGAGCACCAATTCGCCGGCGTTGCTGCACGCGCGGATGATGCGCCCCAGCAATTGCTCGGGCATCTGGCAACCGTGCCAACCGGTCCGCTCCTTGAAAGTACCGCAGACGCGAGGGAAGTACCAGGTGTCTTCGTCCGCCCCGAAGCCGTCGGGCAGGTCCTGGGGGCGGAGTATCCAGGTATCGTCGGGCAGACGACCCTTGGAGTTCGCCCGCCGGTCGCCGTAGACCAACTGCCGGGCGGAGGGGATGCGGACGGCCGGGTCGTCGAAGTTGAAGGTGAACGACTTGGGGTCCTTCACCATGTGGAAGAGGTGAGTGTGCGACCGGCTGAACTTGTACTTGCAGTTGACGCCGAAAGTGTAATACCAGATGACCCAACTGCGGCAACTCAGCCCGTGCTCCCGTTGCAGCATGACCTTCAACTCGGCCGCGTAGTCGTCGCCGATTGCCAGCCAGAAGGTGCCGTCCGGCTTCAGCACCCGAACCACCTGGGCGGTCCAATCGCGGCTCCAGGCCAGGTACTTGTCGCTATCGAGCTTGTCCTTGTACGAATCGTACTCGTAGTCGATGTTGAAGGGCGGATCGGCGAACACCAGATCGACGCTTCCCGCCTCGAGCCGCGCCATGCCGGCGATGCAGTCTTTGTTGTGCAGTCTATCGGTGGTGGGCAAGGTTACTGGCCTCCGTGCTGGAGCTTTGAGCAGTGAGCTTTGAGCAGTGAGCTATGAGTCGTGAGCTGCTCACCGCTCATAGCTCACTGCTCACGGCTCTAGACATTCTACCGCGAAATCACCCAAACACAACCGGCCGCCGCGACTCTATAGCAGCTTGGTAACGCCGGGCAGCGGCAAGGGGTAGTTGCCGGTCGCGGCGGGCACGGAGGGCGGCTTGGTGTCGAAGTTCGACTCTTCCGGCTTCGGGCCATGGCAGAGGTTGGACTTATAGGCTTCGTCCCACTTGGTCGACTTGCCCGTATAGCAGGCGATTTGCCCCAACACGCCGATCATCGTGCTGCCGACCATGTGGTATCCGCTGTTGATCGGCTTGCCGTCGCGGACCGAGTCGATCAGGGCCTTCTGTTCGGCGTCGTAGGGGTTGTTTTGCGGCCCTTCGTAGCGCCAGTTGGTTTCGCCCTTGATGGTACACGAACCCAGGTGGCAAGTGCCTTTGGTCCCCATCACGATGTCGCTCGAGTTGTTGTAGCAACCCAATTCCGTTCGGCAGAGTGCGTAGAGCCGGGCGCCGCTGTTGTATTCATAGACCGCGGTGTGATGATCGAACATATCGCCGTAGACTTCACCGAACGACGAGGCAAAAAGGCACGCGGTTTTCCGAAACTCTCAGCGCGACCAACGGTCGCGGCTTCATACAACGCCACGAAAAGGGGACACTGCCGGGGGCCTTGACGGCTGGACGTAACAGTCCGTATAGTGACGTATTACGTCGAGTGGGCGCAATCTATTAACCCTTGCATAGCCAATGATCCAGGGCGAAGCCCGGTTCCCTGGCGGAACCCCCTTGATTCGCGCATTGACTATGCAAAGATCAATAGGCAATTTTTCGGCTCCGGTTTCACCCATGGTCCGTACCTCATGCATGGAAAGCCATGGCTGCCAAGATAATTGACGTCCAGAATTCGACCGACCCGCGCGATGTTGTACATCGGGCGGTCCAGGCATTGGTCGAGGGCAAGCTGGTGGTTTTCCCCACCGAGACGGTCTACGGCGTGGCCGCCCGGGCGCTGGACGAACAGGCAGTCCAACGGCTGATCGACGTGAAGGGACGCAAGGCGAGTCATCCGCTGGCGTTGGCGATCCGCGGCGCCGACGAGGCCCCGGACTATGCACCCGACATGAGCCCCCTGGCCCAACGGCTGGCCCGGCGATGTTGGCCCGGCCCCGTTACGCTGGTGCTGGACATCTCGCATCCGGAAAGCCCCGTCCATCCGGAAAGCCTAATCAAGCAATTGCCCGAAAGCGTGCGGGAGGCCGTTTCGCCGGAAGGGACCGTCGGCTTGCGCGTACCGGGCCATGGAATCATTCTGGATGTGCTGCAAATGCTTGCCGGACCACTCGTGCTTTCCAGCGCCAACCGGCACGGACAGCCCGACGCCCGAACCGCCGCCGAGGCGGTCGAAAGCCTTGGCGACGACGTCGATCTGGTGCTGGACGACGGGCCGTGCCGATTCGGGGAGCCCTCGTCGGTGGTTCGGGTACGCGACCGGCAGATGGAGATTCTGCGCGTCGGCGTCGTCCCCCAGGAGACCTTGGAGCGATTGGCGAGTCTGTTGGTGTTGTTTGTATGCACGGGCAATACGTGCCGCAGTCCGATGGCCGAAATGATTTGCCGGTCGATGTTGGCCAAGCGAATCGGCTGTCGGGTGGATGAGTTGGGCAACCGGGGTGTAATTGTGATGTCGGCGGGCATTGCCGCGATGATGGGAGGCCGGGCGACCGCCGAGGCCGTGGAAGTGATGTCCGGCGCCGGCTTGG
>CAZDHN010000715.1:0-3349 GCA_964505115.1 uncultured Planctomycetaceae bacterium | reverse complement strand
GCGTATGTTGATGATCCGCTGCAACGAATACCGGTGCCTCTTCTCTGTTACGGGACACCTTGAAGTTCCGAAATAGCGTAATTTCCAAGGAATAGATAGTAGGGAGAAGAGGCACCGGTACTCCCAAGTGTGGCTAACCTACGCTTCGGTCGGATGAACCATAATTAAGTATACTGTCCCCGGAACTCCCGCCGACGCAGATCAGGCCGCAAAGCCCCAACTGTTCCATGGTCGTTTGCGCGCCGGCGAGCAGTTCGGGCGCGATTTCCACCTTCTTCGAGACGCCAACTTTCGCGGTAAAACGGCCCTTGTTCGTCGAGCCCAGGATCGTGCCGCCTTGATGGAGGATGCCGCTGGTGTTCTTGCGGTTCAGCGGCTTGTAGGCAACTGGATCGACCAGGCCCTCGAAGCCGTTGAGAAACCCGACCATGTCGTACCCCCAACCTGTCGGCGCTCTTGACAGCGCCGCGGATCACCGCGTTCAGCCCCGGGCAGTCGCCGCCGCCGGTGAGAATGCCAATACGCTTCTTGTTTTTCAACGTCCGCCACTCGAGGGCCCATGTCGAAGACCACGAACGGTCCCGCATCGGCGGCGAGTGTCTCGAATACGTCGAGCAATTCGTCCCGCGAATACCAGCGGTCCGGCTTGGGGTCATCCAACCCATACTCCGCGAGCAAGTGGCGATAGCGTTTCCTGACTCCGCGCATTCCCTCTACCATGGCGAGAACGAGTTCCCCGCTCACTTCAACAGCGGAAACCGTCATTGTCGATTGTGTCACGCTAAAGCTCCTTGTTATAGGGACGAGGGGTTAGGGGCCAGGGGCCAGGGGCCAGCCTATCGTTCATCCCTCGCTCCTAATCCCCAATCCCTAATCCCTCAACGATTATTCATGTCGCAGCTCAGCCCGCCGGCGGCTGGGACGTAGGCGTGGCGAACGTAATCGGCGACCATGCGATGCGCGCTGAAGCGCCAGGCCAGCGAGCTGATCGAGTTCATCATTCGCTTGATCCAACACCGCGGCAATCCGTCGTCGTCACGGTCGTAGTACAATGGAAGGACCTGTTCTTGTAGCACGCGCTGCAGGTCGGCCGCGTCGCGGGCATCGGTGATTGCATCGTCGGCGTGATGGCTTCCCGCGCCGATGGCAAAGCCATTGGAGCCGTCGTAGGCTTCAGCCCACCAGCCGTCGAGGACGGAGAGGTTGAGCGCTCCGTTGAGCAGGGCCTTCTGGCCGCTGGTTCCGGAGGCCTCCAGCGGGCGGCGCGGGTTGTTAAGCCAGACATCGACACCTTGGATCAGATGTCGCGCGACGTTGATGTCGTAGTCTTCCACGAATGCAATCCGCCCGGTGAAGCGGGGATCATGTCGAAGGTTGGCGATCTTCCGAACTAGCTGCTTCCCCTCCTCGTCGGCCGGATGGGCCTTGCCGGCGAAGATCAACTGCACGGGCCGAGCCGCGTCGTTCAAGAGCGATGCAAACCGGTCGAGGTCGGACAAGATGAGGTCGGCCCGCTTGTAGGTGGCGAACCGCCGCGCAAATCCAATAGTGAGGATGTCGGGGTCGAGCATGTGGCGGGCGGCTTCGGCGGCTTCAGGGCTTTCGTTGCGACGCCGGCAAGCGCGACTGGCAGATCGGCGAACGAAAGCCAGCAGCAAGTTCTTCAGCGCGTGGTGCGTTTCCCACAACTCGCCCGGATCGACATCGTGGATCTGCTGCCAGACGTCGGGCTCACCCATCCGATCGCACCAGTCGGCGGGGAAATGGCGGTCGTAAAGATGCTGCATTTGCCAGGCGAGCCAACTGTGGACGTGTACGCCGTTGGTGATGTGCCCGATGGGCACCTCGGCCGCCGGACGTCCCGGCCACAGCGGAGCCCACATGCGGCGAGAAACGTGGCCGTGCAGGGCGCTGACGCCGTTTGCCCGCCGCGAGAGCTTCAGCCCCAGCACGGTCATGCAGAACGTCTCGTCCCCGTTGTGCGGATCAACGCGACCCAAGCCCATCAGTTGGTCGAAAGAGATTCCCAACTCGTCCCGGAGCGGACCCAGGTGTTCTTCAATCAGTTCGCCGCCAAACCGATCGTGACCGGCGGGCACCGGGGTATGGGTAGTGAAGGCCGTTTGCCCGGCGACTTCGTCAAGCGCGTCGTCGAAGCTCATGCCGTCGTTGCGCATCCGCTGACGGACTACTTCCAGCGTGGCAAAGGCAAGATGTCCTTCGTTAAGGTGATAGGCCCCCGGCGTGATTCCCAAGGCTTCAAGGGCACGAATACCGCCGACACCCGCCACCAGTTCCTGGCGGATTCGCGTGCGATTGTCGCCTCCGTACAGACGCGAGGTCAGCTCGCGGTCTTCGGCATTGTTGCCGTCCACGTCACAGTCGAGCAGGTAGAGATTGACCCGGCCGACACGCATCAGCCAGACCTTGGCCAGCAACCTTCCCGAGCGGGTGTGAATCTCGATGGTCACCGGCTCGCCGTCGACCCCCAGAGCCGGTTCCATGGGTAGGTTCTCGACCTTGGTGTCGAGATACTCTTCCTGCTGGTAGCCATCTATATCCAGATGCTGTTTGAAATATCCCTGATCGTAAAACAGACCGACGGCCACCATCGGCACGCCCAGTCCGCTGGCACTCTTGATGTGGTCGCCCGAGAGGATCCCCAGTCCGCCGGAGTAAATGGGCACCGACTCGTGGATTCCAAACTCCAGAGAGAAGTAGGCGACCGGTTTGGAGCCCAGCACGCCCGTGTTCTCTCTGGCCCACGGCGTCGTTGTGGAGAGATACTCCTTCAGGCGGCGATAGGCTTGGTGGATCCGGCTTTGCAGCACGAGTTCCACCGCCCGATCATCAAGCTGCTCCGGCGTGAATTCCGAGAGCAGTGCGGTCGGATTGTGGTCCAAAGCTCGCCATCGGACAGGATCAATATCCTGAAACAGCGTGATTACTTCCGGACTCCACGTCCACGACAAGTTCTTGGCAAGAGCCATGCACTTCTCGTAGAGTGTTTCCGCCCGGAGCGGGGTCGTGCCTGGTGCCCGTACACTTACAACAGGAACCAATGTCGGGGTGGGGTTACTGACACTTGCGGGGCTCGCGGAAGCCATGCATTTCTCCTGGCAATAGTGCGCGTACGGCATCACAAGAGATACCTTGCCCCAGGAAACGTAGGTCACGCCGCTTGCCCTGGCAACGCACTCGTTCGGGCGGTCGTCAGTGCCCCGCCATCAATCCTACCACGGAGAATCGGAGTCACCGTCACAACCCGTACAGAACGACGTTTTGCAGCGTCATCTGGCAGCAAGTTTCCTGGCGCTGCCAGTAACGCCAGTGCGTTTGGCTATGGCAA
>CAZDHN010000714.1:0-3351 GCA_964505115.1 uncultured Planctomycetaceae bacterium | reverse complement strand
TTCCAGTTTGCTTCGCCACCGGGCACGCGGCGGGCGTGGCGGCGGCGGTGGCCGCCAAGGACGGCTGCACACCGCGCGACGTCGAAGTACCCAAAGTTCAGCAGATCCTCAAGCAGCAAGACGCTTACCTCGGGTAAGGCGGAACCGTTCACGCCACATGCCCGGCACGTTTCACATTCTGGCCGAGTTGCGATACTGTTTGAGTGTCTGGCCGGTAGTACGCCGGAAGACACGCATCATGTATTCGGGGTAACGAAATCCGGCCTGCCGAGCGATCTGCTTGATGGGTATATCCGTCCCGGCAAGCAGTTCTTGAACTCGCGCCAGACGAACTCGCTGGATTTCCTGGTGCATGGTGCGGCCGAGAATCCGCCTGAAGCGAGGTTCAAGCGCTGCGCGGGAGACGCACACATGCCGCAACACATCGGCAACTTGAATTCCGTCGCATGCGTGTTGTCTGATGAAGAGAACGGCTTGAGCCACGTGGGAGTCCTCGGTCGCCACCACGTCGCTCGACATCCGGGCCACGATTCCAGCCGGGGCGACGACCGTCTCTTGATCGGGAACCGACTTGCCCGCCATCATTCTGTCCAGTAGAGCAGCCGCTTCGTAGCCAACCTTCCGCGGGCTCAGATCCACACTCGTCAGGCCGGGCAATGCCAGATTGCAGAGGCACTCGTCGTTGCCGACACCGGCCACGGCGATTTCGTCGGGCACGCGAATTCCGACACGGCGGCAGGCGTCGAGCACTTGCAGGCCCAGATCGTCATTACAGGCCATAATCGCACAGGGGTAATCGAGCCGCTCGATCCAACGGCTGATCTGCCCGCACTGTCTTTCCCATCGATCGCCGCGCGTGACAACTTTGACGTTCAGTTGCAGGTGTTTCTGGCCAGCCTGCTCAACAAGGTGGCGAAAATGCTCGGCCCGGGCATCCATGGCCTTGTGCGCGCCAATGGGCAGACCCACGAAGGCCAGCCTTTGAAAACCACGTTGACGAAAATGGTCCACAACGAGCCGGGTCACGGCGGCGTCATCCGGCCCGACCAACGGCACGCCTTTCGAGCGGAGGGTCCGGCGGAGATCGACCACCGGTATGCCCTTGCCCGACAACGCCCTGGCCATCCGCCGGTCGTTGATGCGTGCCAGAATCCCGTCACCTTTCCAGGCTTTCAGCCAGGCGGGCGGCGGGTCGCCCAAGCCACGCGGCGTGAACTCGACCAACCAGTGCGTGCGCTCCTGATTGAAACGGGCAATCCCGCGAATCAGTTCCCGGGCGTAGGCTCGGGACGACTCGATCAGCAATGCCACGCGTCGCTGTCGTCTTCCGCTATTGTCGCCTCGCATGTTTGCAGGCCTCGTTGATGTGTTGGATGGTTCATCAAATAGTATAGCGAATATGGCGCATATTATAGCAGCGCTTTGCTTCCCGAGGAAGAGGCGGCCGATATAATTGGTGGGTGTACTGACTCGACCCGCGACCCAAGTCGAAGAGATCGGAATGCTCGTTTCTCCCCTTCCCACCTCGGACCTCCAACTTCCAAACGATGGAAAAAGCCAATGAGCCACAAGATGCATACCGACAAACTGGCCAGCTTGAGAGACACGGTCGAGCCGGTCGAACTGTCGCGGTCCGAGGAAGAAATTATCGCGCACTACGAGAAGCTCTACACGGGCGCCGTCAACGACGTACTGCGAGAGATGTGCTTGACCGACCAGGCATTGCCGCCGCAAATCATGCCTTTGCGGGATGAAATGGTGCTGGCGGGATTTGCCTTCACCATTCGTTCGGCCGCCGATCCGACGCTGGGAGGCGAGTTGGAACTGCGGGTGCGGATGCTCGACGAGTTGCGACCCAACATGGTCTGCATCTGGAACGCCAACGGGCACGATAAGGCCTCGCACTGGGGCGGCGTAATGACGCGGACGTCCCGCCGGCGCGGCGTGCGCGGCGCGATCATCGACGGCGGGATCCGCGATTCCAAGGATATTCTGGAACAGGAGTTCCCCATCTGGTATCGGTATCGGACCTCCAACGGATCCCTGTCGCGAGCCAAGATGACCGGCTACCAAGTTCCCGTCTCCATTGAAGGGGTAATCATCAAGCCGGGCGACCTGATCCTCGCCGACATCGACGGGGTTGTGGTCGTGCCTCGCAAGCTGATCGAGCCGGTACTGGAGCGGGCCGAAACGATCGAGAACAACGAAGTGGAAATCAAGGATTGGGTCGACGCCGGACTATCGGCCGATGACATCCACCAACGCGGCGGGTACTTTTAGTACTCGGTAACACGATGGTCGACGGGTGCCACCCAGCAAAGATGATGCGACAGACCACCAGCAAATGAGCAAAGACCAAGCCACTCGTGACCGCCTGATCCCGTACAAGTGGGAAATGCTTGTGCTGTTGTGGGTTGCGTTCTGCTTCAATCAGGCCGACCGCCAGATCTACAACAACCTCTTGCCGCAAATCCAACCCGACCTGCAACTCAGTAACGAGCAGGCGGGATTGGTGGCCACGATCTTCACGGCCGTCTACGGAATACTAGTCCCCATCAGCGGTTACGCCGGCGACGCCTTCCGGCGGAAATGGGTGATCATCGGCGCCCTGGCCCTCTGGAGCGCCGCCACGCTACTGACCGGCCTGGCGGGCGGGATCATCGGACTGATCGTCTTCCGGGGGCTGGCAACGGGGGCCGGCGAAGCCTTCTACTATCCATCGGCCAACTCGCTAATCGGCCAGTTGCACCAGCGAACCCGCGCCATGGCGATGGGAATCCACCAGGCGGCCAACTACATCGGCGTGGCAATCAGCTTCATCGGCGCTTACGTGGGCGAGTGTTTCGGCTGGCGCAACGCCTTTTACCTGTTCGGTGGCCTGGGGGTCGTTTGGGCGCTGTGGATGGCGCTGCGCATGGAAGACACGCCGCAACCCCGGGCGGACGCCGACACCCCGCAGCGCCCGCCGGTGCTGGAAGTGTTCCGGTACATCAAGGGGAAGCCGACCGTGATGTGCCTGGCCGTCTCGTTCGCCTGCCACGTCTTCGCCAATATCGGCTACCTAACCTGGATGCCGACCTTCCTGCACGAGAAGTTCGAGTTGAGCCTGACGGCCGCCAGTTTGTGGGCCCTTTCGGTCCATTACGCGGCGTCGGTGGCGGGCGTGTTGTTGGGCGGATACCTTTCCGATCGGCTGGTTATCCTACGCCGCACGGTTCGCATGGAATTCGAGTGGTTCGGCCTGCTGCTTAGCGCCCCGTTCCTGATCTGGATGGCCTACGCCGACACGCTGGTCCTCTGCCTGACGGCCTCGGGGCTTTACGGCGTCTTCCGCGGCATCTACGATTCAAA
>CAZDHN010000713.1:0-3358 GCA_964505115.1 uncultured Planctomycetaceae bacterium | reverse complement strand
CACCCTCGATCAGCCGACGGACGGCCGACTTATTCAGGCACCAGGCCGGACCGACGAGAAACTCCGGCGGGGCGTCGCCGCTGAGCCGGTCGATTACACACTCCGGCGGCAATTCTTCCAGAAAATCGACCACTCGGTCGACGTATTCGTCGCGATCGGCAAGCTTTACTTCACCTACCTCCACCAGCCGGGCAAGCGGCGTATTCTTCACCGCGTAGAGGTTGTGCAGCTTGACGGAGTCGATCTCCAGGCGAGCCAACTCCCGAGCGGTGGCCAGCATGTCTTCCCGCGTTTCGCCCGGCAGGCACAGTATTACGTGAGCGCCCAGGTTGAGTTTCCTCTGGCGGCAGCGGCGGACGGCGTCGAGCAGCGCATCGTGGCGATGGCCGCGGTTCAGCCAGTCCAGCGACCGGTCGTGGATCGTCTGCATACCGAATTCGACTGATAGCCAGGTCCGCTGGGCAAACTCGGCCAGCAGATCGAGCACGTCGTCCTCAACGCAGTCGGGCCGGGTGCCGATGGCCAATCCGACGATGTCGGGCTGAGCCAACGCTTCTTCGTACAGGTCGCGCAGCCGCTGGAGCGGCGCGTAGGTGTTGGTTGCCGGCTGGAAATAGGCCACGAATCGATCCGCCCGATACCGCGTTCGCAGCCGGCTGGTGCCTTCCTCGATCTGCCCGGCGATCGATTCCAGCCCGATTCGTCGGCTGGGGCTAAAACTTTTCGGGTCGCAGAAGATACACCCGTCGTGTGCGATGGTCCCGTCGCGGTTTGGGCAATCGAGCCGGGCATCCACGCTCACTTTCCAGACTCGACAGCCGAAGCGGCGGCGAAAATGGAACCCCAGGCCGTGGTATCGCAACCCGGCCTCTCGCCAGCTACCCCCTCTCTGGTGATGGGTATTGGTTGACGTCAATTGAGTTCCTGCCTACAGTAGAAAGAGGGGTAGATTTCATATTTACTACCAGCCTCGAACATCGTCAAGAGCTTAGCGATCTTTCGGAACCGTTCCGTTTGGTTACGGCGTCGATCACACTGAAATCCTACCGTGGTCCTCTCACCTGTCACAAGAGACGTAAACACATGTACGGTGAACTTATTCCGCTGGGTGGCGGAGACCCCATCCCTTTGCTCAGGCAGAGTTTGCGAATTGGACGCCGGGAGAGTTGCGACATCGTTCTGCGATTCTCCAACGTATCGGCCCATCATTGCCAGTTGACCGTCAACGCCGGTTACTGGTACGTCCGCGACTTGAAGAGCCGGAACGGGATAAAAGTCAACGGGGTCCGCGTCAACGAGAAGCGGATCGACTCGGGCGACATTCTTCACATTGCCAAGCACAGGTACGAGGTGGTATATTCACCGATCGAGCTAGGCGCGGTCGGACCGCCTCCGGCCGACATGGCCGATTCGGACCTGTTCGGCAAGACGCTCCTGGAACGTGCCGGGCTCGACCGGCAGCAGGCGGCCAGGGCAAGGGTAAAGCGCCAGCCGGGCGAGGAGCGTCGGTACGATATCTCCGACGAGTAGCGGCCTGTCGGTTCTGGGTTTCTTGGTGGCTGGCGATTTGGGTGCCACTGCTGGCTTGCCCAGCAGTGTTATTGCTTCGCACTGCTGGACAAGCCAGCAGTGGCACCCTACGCGAATCCCCATGGCGCTGAACTAATTGGCTGGTGACCAACCAACGGCGAATTCTCAAGTTCAGTTTATGGCCAAGAAGAAACAGAAAATCCGTGCCCAGTTCCGCAAGAACCGCGGCGCGCGTGCGCGTGAGACCGACTGGACGCGACGCTTCGAGGAACACGGCTTCGAGGAAGAAGACACCCTCGATGGCGAGCGGCTTAGCGGCAAGGGCGAACTTACCCGCCGCCGGACCGTGATGGGTTCCGAACAGGATACGGGCGACGAGCCGGGGTTCGACGTCCATCTCGACGTGGATAGCGCAACTTCCCATACCGGGCGCGTGCTCTGCGTGCATGGCCTGGTTAGCACGGTCGAAGCGGAAGACGGCCGGATTGTCCACTGTGCCACGCGAAGGTTGCTGAAAACGCTCAGCACCGAGCAGCGGCACGTCGTGGCGGCCGGTGATCGGGTATCGTTCCGCACGGTCGAAAATTCCGATGCGGATACCAACGAGGGCGTCATCGAGCGGATCGAGCCGCGTCGGGGAAGCATCTGCCGGACCAGCCGCGGCCGACAGCAGATCATCGTCACCAATGTGGATCAGGTGCTGATAATCACCAGCGCCGCCGAACCCAGGCTCAAGCCGAATCTGATCGACCGGCTGCTGATAACCGCCGACAAGAGCCACATCCGGCCCATTATCTGCATCAACAAAATCGACCTGATCGATCCGGTCGTCTTGCAGCCCCTGGTGGGCGTCTATAGCCAGATGGGATACGGCGTGCTGATGCTAAGCGCCACCACCGGCTTCGGCATCGACCGCTTTGAACGCACGCTAAGGGGGCGCGAAAGCGTGGTGACCGGGCAAAGCGGGGTGGGCAAGTCGTCGTTGTTAAACGCGGTCGACCCGAGCCTGGACCTTCGCGTGGACAGCGTGAGTGTCGACACCGAGAAAGGTCGACACACAACGACCACCGCCCGACTGCTGCCACTAAGTTGCGGCGGTTACGTGGTCGACACGCCGGGCATCCGCCAGTTCCAGCTTTGGGACGTAATCGGTGAGGAGGTGGCCGGCTTCTTCCGCGACTTGCGACCCTACGTCAGCCATTGCCACTTCCCCGACTGCACGCACACCCACGAATCCGCCTGCGCCGTCAAAGACGCCGTCGCCGACGGCCGCATCGACGAGCGCCGCTACGAAAGCTACTGCCACCTCCGCTCGGGCGAGTTCGCTTGACGCCTCCCCTCCAATTTCGACCTGAAACCTGTTACCCATGTCCCCGAACACCCGTTACCCTTGACTCCGGTCCAAAGACTCCCAAGGGGGGGGCTTTCCGTGCCTTACGGCTGTCTGCTGAGGCTGAAGATGGGCAGGAGCAGGGCCATGCCGATTCCGCCGACGACCACGCCCATCACGCTGATCATGATCGGCTCGATGAGGCTGGTGGCCGTTTTAAGCGCGGTATCGACTTCCTGGTCGTAGTAGGTGCTGACGCGTTCGAGGACGTAATCGAGCTTGCCCGTTTCTTCGCCAGCCGAGATCATCTGCACCAGCACCCTAGGGAAGAGCGGATTGCCGGCCAGGACTTCGCAGATTTTCTTGCCCGAGGTAACCTGATCCAGCACACCCTCCCAGAGCTTCTCGTAGTAGTAGTTTCCGGCCACTTCGCCGCAGAGCTTGATCGAATCGACGATTGGCACGCCGTTGGACAGCATGGTGCCCAGCGTTCGAATG
>CAZDHN010000712.1:0-3360 GCA_964505115.1 uncultured Planctomycetaceae bacterium | reverse complement strand
TCCCGCGTTCGTAAAACATGTGGGTAAAGTCAAGTCGCAGGCGACCGGGCTAACTGTTAGTGCTACCCGAATTTGAACCAGGACCAGCATTCGTCGAACCCGCGCGCTGGTGGGCACGATCGCGGCGACCCGAGAGTATCTTCAGCTTGCACGAGAGCTCACTCGAACGTACGGCGCACTGCTGATTTTCGACGAAGTGGTCACCGGGTTTCGATTCCGTGCCGACAACCTCGGAGCTCTGTACGGCATCGAACCGGACCTTGCGGTGTACGGCAAGGCGATTGGCGGCGGCATGCCGGGATCGACTTGCCGTGGCGCCCTTCAGGGACCCTTCATCTCTTGGATGGTTCTTATTGGATCACGCGGGCCTCTATGCTCGCGATCTCGCGGTTGGCGAACGCGTCCGTGAAGAACCAATTTTGATAGAGGCGTTCGATCTGTCTCAAACGACCGGCGACCGATGACTTTGTCAACGTGCGCTTCACGCCCTTCGGTCTATCCTCGTCACGGATCGGCGGACGCATGCGATCGGCTGGCGGCTTATAGGATCGATTGTAGACCAGGGCCGGCAGGGTATCCGCGGGCAACAGATGGCGCCAGAGGAAGGCCTGCATTGTGTCCTCGGCCGGTACGGCCTCATGGACGATTTCCCGTTCCCCAACTTTAATACTGCCCACGATGGTGAGGTTGACTGGCTTTTCTGTCTCCTCAAGGCTGGTTTTCACCGTCAGCCCCACCGCCTCTTTACCGGCCGCCAGCGTGGCGCCGCCCGATTCGAACCCCTTCGGCAAGTCTTTGAAGCTCAGCTTGATCGGCCCGTTGTATCCGTCCTTGCGAATCGCGTAGACGGTCACCGCGGCGGACGACTTGCTGCGCATGACGAGCTTGGAGGGGTGCGTACGCAACTCGAAATCGGGCCGCGGCTGGCTGATCCTGAGCCGGTAGGCATACTCCTTGCCCGCGTGTCGCCTCGTCTCGCCGAGGTGAACGAAGTATTTTCCGTCGGCGGGCAGCTTCACCATTAGGTAGGAATCGGCGTGGTCGGTGTTCAACCCGGACGCCGCGTCGTAATGATCGTCGTTCAGCGCGATGATCTTGCCATCGGCGCCGGTGACTTTGACGAAGGAATCGAACGGGGAACCGAGCCGGCGCGCGGTCACTTCCGCGACGATTGTCTCACCGGCTTTTCCTTCCACCTCGAAGACATCCCAGTCACCCGGGTGATCCGCTCGCCCGTTGACGATGATGGGCAGCGTCACTTTTTGCGCCTTGGACGGCTCGTCGTTGGATTCCTTGTCGAGGCATTCGGGCAGCGTGCCCAGGGCGAAAGGCACGTCGTTGGAGGCGAATGTCCCGTTGGTGGCGGCAATCAGATGGGTCCCAGGCTTTGCGTCTTTGGGAGGCGGAGCGATCGTGTGCTTTTCCAGATTCCAGCCGTTCATCTCGATCTTGACCGGCTCGCCTACACGGCCGCCCAAGGGGAATATGCTGGTCACAAACGGCAGCTCACCGATGGTAATGCGATACGTAAAACTCTCGCGGCCGCGGAACAGCGCTTCGTTGATGCTGAGCACATATTCGCCATCCGCGGGGACCTCATAATAGAGGACCGGATCCGGCTTGAGGTGGAAATCGTCGTTGTACGCTAGCTCATTGCCCTTGGCGTCGTGGAGTCTCAGCACGGCTTGAAACCAACCGGGAACACCGTCAGCGACGTAGGGGACCAAGTCCCGAGCCGTGGCGGAGATGACCAGACGCTGCCCCTTGCTCGCCTCAAAACGATACCGGTCCACCCAGCCCGCGGCGAGCTGGCCGTTCATCGCGCACGGCACGGTGATGCTCATTTCAAGTTCTTCTGGCTTCCTTTTGACCAGGGCCAGATGCTCCTTACCGAGCACTTGTTTCTTACAGGTCTTCATCGCCTTGCGGGCGACTTCGGGCACTTGGCCCACGTAAAAGGGCCGCGCGTTGGAGATACCCCGTTTGGTGACCACTCGGATCTCTCTCCGGCCCGGTTTTGCGTCGGGGGCCACCGTGATCTCGGCAAAGATGAGTTCAGCGTGGGCACGAACGGCCGGTTGGCGATCGTCTTCCGCGAACACCCTTTGGATCCGGTTTATCAGGTTCTTCTTTGCCACTTCTTTCTCGGACAGTTCGGGGCCGTCCTTCGCGGCCGTTTCAGCCGGTTTCGGAACTTTTGGTTTCGGCAAATTCGCATTGCACTTGCTGCAGACGGTAGCGTCAAGCGGGTTTAGACTACCGCATGCCGAGCATATCAGACCCTCGACCTCGGGTGGTTCAATACTCGCGGGGAACTCAAAGTAGGCCATCTTGGCGGCCATCGTGTCGCCCACCGTCGTTTCCTTCTTCTGCAACTCCCTCAGTTGCTGTCGGAGCATCCCCATCTCTTGATTGTTCCAGACCCGGTAGTGCTCGACCAGCCGAACGGAAACCCCTTCTCCGGTCACAACCAAACCAGTAGCATAGAGGAACCCCTGTCCACCCAACCTGATTGGGAAGGTGTCGCCCTGCTGGCCGCCGGCGGGATAGACGTAGCCGATGTACTGGCTCTGCGCCCAGCGTGGGGATGCCGAGGCCACAAGTATAGCCAGCACCAAGATCGAAAGCCTATTGAATCTACTCATTGAACTCCTCCACTTTCTGCCATTGCAGCACCGGCTACTTGACCATCGGCCAGGTGATATCGGCAAGCCGGCCAACGGGAGGCCGGTTCCGCGGGGAAAGACGCCAAATCACCACGACATTGCTTTTCTGACTATCAATAAAACACATGCGAACTCCGCGGCCGGGTGCGGCGGAGACGGCCCGAGGGCCGCTCCCGCGCTCCCGATCGCCAAATATCAACGATGTCTACATAATCTCTTCCAGTAGCCCCGCTGACTTCATGCCTTCGTTTTCGGCGTCCAAGACGTGGGCCTCGAACCCCAAGGGATGGGGCAACTTGGCGGTCGAATCGATGCCGCCCAACAGGTAGATGCTGCCCAGCAGGTCCGCCGGATAGACGGGCCTCTCCTTAACATACGCGCCCAACTCATCCGAGGAGCCGACGATCTGGCCGCCCTTGAATCCGCCGCCGGCGACCAGCGCGGTGAAGACGTGGCCGTAGTGATGGCGCCCGCCGTTCCACGGCGGCTCCCAGTAGATCTTGGGTGTTCTGCCGAACTCGCCGGTACACCAAACCAGGGTGCTATCCAACAAGTCCTTCTGTTTCAGATCCTCAAGCAGCGCCGCCAACCCTTGGTCCAACTGGGGACACTGTCGCTTCATCGTGGGGAAGTGGTTTCCGTGCGTGTCCCAGCCACCGGGGAAGCTGATGGTGACGTAGGGCACACCCGCCTC
>CAZDHN010000711.1:0-3361 GCA_964505115.1 uncultured Planctomycetaceae bacterium | reverse complement strand
TATTTGGCCAAGGAACGAACGTGGCACCCTTGGTCCTTGCTTGTCGCCGGCTTGGTGCTTACGGGCCTCTTGGCCGGCTATGTGTTCATCAGCACGGGCCAAACGGCCCGGATCCAGTCGCTGGTCGACCGGCGGACCGACGAACTGCGCAAAAGCGAGGAGAAATTCCGGGGGATTGCCGAGCGAAGCTTCGATATGATCTTCATTACCGATTGCCGGGGCATAATTACCTATCTGTCTCCGGCGTCGGAACGGGTGTTTCTTGCCCGACCTCAGGAGTACATCGGTGAATACTTCCTCGACACCGTCGTCGAATCCGAGAAGGCCCACGCCCTCCAGGCTTTCACCACTGCCGTTGAGACCAAGCAACCCGGCTTCATCGAAACCAAGATTATCAGGAAGGACGGCAGCATTGGAGTCATTGAAAACAACTTCTCGATCGTCTGCGACGAGGACGGCCAGACCTTGGGCGTACAAGGGGCGATCCGCGACATAACCGATCGCCGGCTGGTGGAAGAAGCCCTGAGGGATGAGAAGGCGTTCATCGAGTCTTTGCTTGACGCGTTGCAAGATATCTTTTACGTCTTCACCCAAGACGGCAGATTATTGCGGTGGAATAGCCAAGTCTCGGCAATCAGCGAATACAGCGACGAAGAGATTGGCACGATGAATGCACTCGACTTCTTTGTCGGCGAAGAACGCACCCGCGTGGCCAAAACCATTGCGCGGGTGTGGGAGGTGGGGAATATGCAAAGCGAAGCCCACCTGGTCAGCAAGGATGGAAGACACATACTCTACGAGTGGAACGGCACCCTGGTGATGAACGCCGACGGAGAGCCGTTGGCCGTCTGCGGCACGGGGAGAGACATGAGTGAGCGCAAGCGGGCCGAAGCGGAACTTGCCGGCGCCAAGCAGGCGGCCGAAGCCGCTAGCCGAGCCAAGAGCGAGTTCCTGGCGAACATGAGCCACGAGATCCGCACGCCCATGACGGCCATTATGGGGTACACCGACCTGCTGGCAACGCTCGATCTGTCGGAGGAGGAGCGACAAACACATTTGCGTACTATACAGCGAAACGCGGACGCCCTGCTGAGCCTGATCAACGATATTCTCGATCTGTCGAAGATCGAGGCCGGCAAGATGACAATCGAGCCGGTTCACTGCTCGGCGCGAAAGGTCGTCGAAGACGTGGCGTCCTCGATGCGTGTTCGAGCGGATGCAAAGGCTCTGGACCTGAAAATTGAATACGTGGAACCCTTGCCGCCGGTGATCCGCGCCGATCCGACCCGGCTGCGGCAAATCCTCGTGAATCTGATTGGCAACGCGGTCAAGTTCACCGATGAAGGGCACGTCAAAGTCACCGCCCGATGCGTGCGCGAAGAAAACGTCCCGCCGCAAATGCAGTTCGAGGTTTCCGATACGGGCATCGGCATGACCGCCGAGCAAATGCAACAACTCTTCCAGCCCTTCAGTCAGGTCGACAACTCCGCCACCCGACGTGCCGGTGGAACCGGTCTGGGCCTTGCCATCTCCCAACGCCTGGCGAAAATGCTGGGCGGTGAAATCACCGTAAAGAGCGCGCCGGCCAAGGGAAGTATCTTCACTCTGGCTATCGACCCGAACCCCGTGGATAGCGAGGCCCCCGTGGACAGCGAGGCCCCCGTGGACAATGAGGCAACGTTGCAAGCCGTGCCCGCGCCCATTCCCGAGAGCGAGCCGGCGGTAACCGACGTGAACCGGACATTCGAGGGCCGGGTGCTGCTGGCCGACGACGCCAGAGACAGCCGCCGTCTGGTCCAAATAGTTTTGGAGCGGTCCGGCTTGAAGGTCGATGTGGCCTCCAACGGAGAGGAGGCCTGCCGGATGGCCGAGGCATCGCATGCCGAAGGAAGACCCTACGACCTGATCCTGATGGATATTCAGATGCCGGAGCTGGACGGCTACCAGGCAACGCGCAGACTACGCCGAGCCGGCCTGCGACTTCCCATTATCGCCTTGACCGCCCACGCCATGGCCGACGACGCCCGAAAGTGCCGCCAGGCCGGCTACACCGACTACGCATCGAAGCCGATAGACCAGACGAAGCTTCTTTCCATGATCTGCCGGCATTTGCCCTACGTCTCACCCACGTCCGAGCGGCCCGATACGAAAGAACCCGCGCCCACCGGAAAGCCGGAGCCGATCGGCAGCGGAATAATCGAGCCGAGCAAGCTGGCCTCACTCATCCGGCAATTCGCCCAGGACTTGCTGGAGCGGCTCGAGCGAATAAACAAGGCACTGCAATCGCAAGATTACGACTTACTTGGTGAAATAACTCACCAACTGGCCGGATCGGCCGGACTGTACGGCTTTCACGAAATATCAGACACCGCCCGGGCCCTTAACCGGAAATCCAAGGAAACGCGCGATCCGAAAGAAATCGAGGAAGCCGTGAACGTGCTGACACGCCTCTGCAAGCAAGCCGCCGAACAAGCACAATCCGAAGAGTAAATTTCGTAGCCGGATTCGCAAGAATTCGGTTCTTTGCACTACGGCTGAATTCTTGCGAATCCAGCTACTACGAACTCATCACGCCGGAGCGTGATGTAGGTTCGTCACGCGGAGCGTGACGAGTACGGTTGGCTACTGCCGGGCGTCCTTGATGCATGCTTCCACGATGCCGGGGACCTGATCGGGTGTTACCCGGGCGTGGACTTTCTCGTTTATCATTATTACGGGAGCCAGACCGCAGGTACCCAGGCAGCGAGAACCCTCTAGCGAGAACATGCCGTCGGTGCTGGTTTCGCCGAAATCGATCCCCAACTCTTCCTTGAGTCGTCGGGCGACCTGATCGGCCCCCTTAACGTAGCAGGCCGTACCCAGGCAAACGTTGATGATGTATCGGCCGCGAGGTTTTAGGCGGAAGTAGTGGTAGAAGCCGGCCACGCCGGCTACCCGGGCGGCGGGAACTTGCAGCAGTTGGGCCACGGCGTCCAAATGCGACTCGCCCAAGTAGCCGAATTCGTCCTGCACCTCGTGCAACACGGCAATCAGCCGGCCACCCGGCTCCGGATCCTCTCGGAAATGGTCGATAAGGGCCGATATCTCTTGGCCCAACACGGCTCGACTGGCTGCTTGGACCTCGTCCCAATTATCGGTGGAAGTGCTCATCGAACGCCTCGTGGCAATCTTGCCTTGTAATGTGTGTGCAGCAGTTGGTGGGCTTTTTCCGATCCCGGCTTGCCAAGGAGCTCTTCGTAAAGAGTCTTAATGGCCGGGTTCTCGTACGACTTGCGTAACTTCTTGCCCTGGTCGATGGAATAAAGCGCGCTCGCCCGTTTGCGCAACAACTCCGGATCGAGCACCTTGAAACCTTCATGCG
>CAZDHN010000710.1:0-3371 GCA_964505115.1 uncultured Planctomycetaceae bacterium | reverse complement strand
TGATCTTTGCATAGTCAATGTGCGGATCAAGGGGGTTCCGCCGGGGAACCGGGCTCTGTCCCCGCTCATTGGGCCCTCGGTCATTGGCTATGCAAGGGTCAATAGTATAGACGTGGTGCGGGCTGTTGGCCTGAAGCGACATTCGCGGCATCCGGCTTAAGCTGATATCCTCGAACATCGCCGCCCCGGTGATGTCGCTGAGTTGGCCCGGCTCCAGATGCAGCCCGATTATCGCGTACCGTGTGTCAGTGCTCTTGGGCGAGACGGGCCCCAGGCTGATCTTCTTCCAATCGTGCGAGCCACCCAGCTTCTCGGAATAGTGTGTTTCCAGCAGGTGCCGCTCGGCGTCGAGCAGGGTAAGGGAGAAGAATGCCAGGTTGTGTTTGAGTTTCTCCGTCTTCAGGCGGCCCTCCAGGAAGTAGCCGTGGAACGGTCCGATCTTGATGGCCGGGCTGTAAGCGACCGCGCCGCCGCCGTCCAGATCAATTCTTAACAATTTCGGGCCGGCCGGCGATGATTCGACAATCTGAATCTTCACGTAGGCGGGGAATCCGGGACCTCGACGCCGGGTCCAGCGGTCGGGCCAAGCGTCGTAGTTCTCATCCCACGAGCGCTCGAACCGGCAGTGAAATATCCGCGTCGCCTCCGGATACGGGTCCTGGGCAGGCGCATCCAGACCGATCACCACAAATAGAATGGGCAGCAAGAAGTTCATCGCCAGCGGAATCCGACCTTGTGTGCTGATGCCCCCAAAGCTCGGCGCGGCACGACCCCGTGGGAACGTAACCGACCACTTCAGATTATCGACCTCTGGAGCCAGCCCACTCTAACCGAACGAATCCACCCGCTACGACCCGAAGTCATTCACGCCCGCCCTTCAATTCTTCCCACTTCTTGCGCTGCTCGGCTGTCAGCGTTCCCAGCACATGCTGGCGGGCTTCCCCGTGCATTTGGGCCCGGGCTTGGGCCTGCTCGTGGCGGTTGCCGGTCTTCCAGTACCGGTCGATATGGCGTAAGGCGTCGCTACTGGCTTTGGTGATCTTGCGGATCTCCGCTTGTTGTGCCTTGGTCAGCGACAATTCCTTGACCATATCCGGCAACGTGAAGACCGTGGCGCCCGAGAGACGGTTGATCGCGCCGCGCAAGCTGCTCTTCTGAGCACTAGACGATGCTCGCTTGGCCGGGCTGTCCGGATTGGTCGGGTTGGTGGGGTTGGATGAACTGGCCGGCTGCGTCGACGGATCGGGTATCCATCCGCCGGGCATTGCCTTGACGGCGGAGCGGAGCGATTTGGAAATATGCTTGCCGAGCCGGGGGAGTACTGAACCGTGCGATGACGACTTGGATCGGTTCAGGTTGAACAACTCCGTCACCGGGTAGCCGGCTTGCCACATGAACAAACCGGCGATAAGCATAGTCAAGCCGAACAGCGCGAGGGTTCCCGTCCCAATCAGCGTGCGCGGATTCTCAAACAAGGGTAGACGTGCCAGCGACAGACGGCTGAACCAAGATGCGTGAATCGTCGGATCGTCCCAGGGCTCAACGTCTCGAAGACGCTGCAGGCCCAATCGGAACGTGGGCGGCAATTGATCGCCACCCTGTTGGTCGCGGTTGTCCTCGTCAGCACGGTCGGTGTCGGGCTCCGCTTCTTCCGCGACGTTGGCGACGCGAACCTGGAACCAGCCGGAATTCGTGTGGAGCCAGACCAGATCGTTGGTCTCGATTTCCAAGGGGCCCTGCAGGCGGACGGCGAATCCGCCGGCCGACTCGTCGAGCAACTGGGCCGGAAATTCCGCCCGATCGCTCTTCAGGCTCACCGCTTGGTATGTGGTATCAGTCGCACAACGAAACGCGGTGCGTTGGTTGCTTCCCGACTGGCCGATCTGTTCGCTGCTCATGGCCGCGCACATCCTTACTGCAAGAGTTCTTATAGCAATAGAAGCTTAGCATGGAGCCACCGGCTCGTTCATATAAAGCCGTCACGTTTAACGGGCCGCCAACCCAAATAATCGCAAAAAACGGAAGAACCGGCCCGCTTGCCATTTGCCGCCGCTTAGATCAACATGGTAGCAAGACCGCCGGGTCGAACCGGCAGCGCCGCGGAAACGTGGTTACTTCCTTGTGACACTTGGGTTTGGGCAATAACCATGATTCCAGGCCAATGTCTGACGCTTGTCTGCTTGACGCCGTCATTGATCGCCGGCTGCGCGCGCTCGATACGGCCGAGGGCCGGCCTTGAACTGGCCGTATTGATCGTGACGGCCGTCCTGATTGTGCGGACATGGTTTATTCAGGGGGGATTCGTTCCGGTCGTCGTCTCCAGCGGTTCGATGGCCGAGACGCTTCTCGGACCCCATCGGGAGGTGGTTTGCGGCGATTGCGATTATCCGTTCGTCCGTGGTGCCGACGTTCGGCCTCTCAGCGATCGGGCCGTCTGCCCCAATTGTGGCTGGAGCGAAAACGGCCTGCTCGATTGTCCCGACCTGGCGGGCGACCGGCTGTTAATCCACCGATCGATCTTTCAGTTCCGCCCCCCCCGGCGTTGGGAAGTGATCGCCTTTCGGCATCCCGAGCGAACAAGCGATATCTGCGTCAAGCGGGTGGTCGGCCTGCCGGGTGAATTGATCGAAATTCGCGACGGCAACCTGTTCGTCGACGGCCGAATTCTGCGCAAGGATTATTGGTTGCAGCGGGTGCTGGCGGTGCCGGTCTACCGGGCAGATTGTCAACCTGGCCGCAAGTCGTCGCCCCCCGCCCGTTGGAAAGGCCAAGAGAAGCAGACCCAATGGGGTTCGACCGACGGCCGCTTCGCTCATCCGGCCTCGTCCGGCGACAAAGGCTCCGACCCCGCACGGATCGACTGGCTGGTCTACAACCACCAGCAGCGCGTACCGGGAAACAGGGATGAAACTCGCGGTACACCGGTCCGCGACGATTGCGGCTACAACCAGACCCAACCGCGGCGGGTGGAAGACACACATCCGGTCAACGAGTTGCTCCTGTCGTTTTGCCTGTTCAAGACCTTTGGCGAGGGCCTGCTGGTGATCCGCGCCACCGACGGTCGGGAGGAATTCCTCGTGCGGCTCGATCCGAACCTCAACCGGTACGAGGTTCTGTGCAACGGACGGCCCATTCCGGCGGCCGCCGGCAAGTTGTCTACCGGGAAAGGGCCGACCGAAAACGGGCCGATGACAGTGGAGCTATCGCTGTTCGACCGGCAGTTGCTCTTGGTCTTGGACGGCCGGGTGGAAGTCACCTACCCCTACCACGCTTCGGACCGGCCCCTGGAGCCGACCGACCGGCCGCTGGCCATCGGCTCGCAAGGTTTGGGGGTGGAAGTTCGCGATTTGCTCGTCCTCCGCGACGTCTAT
>CAZDHN010000709.1:0-3376 GCA_964505115.1 uncultured Planctomycetaceae bacterium | reverse complement strand
AACTATCAACTATCAACTATCAACTATCAACTATCAACTATCAACTATCAACTATTAACTATTAACTACCCACCAGGAACCCAAACAATGGCCTTTCCGTGGGCGGCAAAAAAAGAGCAGGAGGGTGAGTCGGGCCAAACCGCCGACGGCCAGTCGAGCGAATTACAGCCGAGCGAGTTCCAGTCGCTGGCCGGCCAGCTCGACGGGCTGGGCCAACTCCTCACGCAGGCCAACGAGCAGATCACTTCCTATCTGGTCTATCGCGACAGCCTGGCCCAAGCGTCGGGCGGTGACAATAAACTGGCCGAGAAGATCGATTCGCTCTCGGAAAAGCTCGGCCGGCTGACCGAAGGGACGGCCGCGCCATCCGCCGAACAAACGCCGGCCGCAACCGATCAGAAATCGCTCGGGCCGCTGGCCGAGAAGATCGACCGCATTGAGGCCGCAGTTAATAGACTCGCCGAGTCGGGCCCGTCAACTCAGTTAACTCAGCCGGGCTCGGCCGATCGACCAGAGGCCGGGCCGCCGTTGGCCGAAGTCGTCGACGCCTTCAATCAATCGGTTCGCCAGTTGCACGAGCAGGCCAATTCGCAGTTCCGCCAACTGGTCGATTTGCTTAGCCCGGCCGAAGAGGCGGAAGAGGAGGCCGGACTGGGTGGAGGTGCTCAGTGGGAAGAGCTACTGCTGGGACCCGACCTGGCGGCCAACCCGGCACTGGCCTTCCAGCGGCAACAATTGCTCGGCGGCGTGTTGGAGGGCGAGCCGGGTGCCTGCTCGTTGGCCGGCCAATTGCTGGTATTCCGGTCGGCCCCGCCCGAGCGGCTACCGCAATTGCTCAAGGATATCGGCGAGGCCTACTACCGCTGGCGGCCCAAAACTACTTCCGCCGCCAACCCCTTCGAGGATGCCGTCGTCGCCTCGCTGGAAAAGACCTGCGATGCGGTGGGGATACTCAACAAGATCGAGCTGGTTCATCCGGGCGAGCGGTTCGACGCCGGGCGGCACACGGCCGGCTCGCGTGGCGTGGAGATCACCGAAGTCAACGGCTGGATTGTGCTACGCGACAACGGGCGCGTGTATACCAAGGCGAGCGTAACCGTCAGATGACCAGAGCGGCTAGAGAATATTTCAGATGAAAACCTTCAGGTGTACAAGCTGCGGACACCAACTGCAACGACCGACGCAACCGTATAGTTGTCCGCGGTGTGGACGCCAGGCGGTCGGCCTGTTCCGCCTGGTTCCAGCCGGTGCAACGCCCGTCGCTCCGCAACCGCCCGCTCCGCAAGCGCCCATGCAGCCGCACGCGCCCGTGCAGCCGCAAGCTCCGATAGGCGCCCCGCCCCCGCCGCCCGGCATTCCGGCCGCGCCACCTTCGGCGACCCAGTCGGGCATGCCCCAGCCGGCCCCACCGCAACCGCTTCCACCACAACCCGCGCCGACGCAAGCAACACCGCCGCAACCCGTTGCACCGCAGCCACCGCCGCAGCCGCAGGCCCAACCGCCGCAGCCACCGCCCCAACCGCAGCCTGCTCCGCCACAGGCCCAGCCGCCACAACCACAAGCTGCGCCGCCACAAGCGACACCGCCGCCGCAACCTGCGCCGACACAACCCGCGCCGACGCAAGCGACGCCGCCGCAAGCCACTCCGCCGCCGCAACCCACGCGGCCCAAGCCGGTGCCGACGCCCGAGAAGAAGCAACCCCGCACGCGGCCGGTCCGTCGACCGGCGGCCAAGGCTCCCGAAGCGCAGCCGACCGCGCCCGTCGAACCGCGGCAAAAACCAAGACCAAAAGCGCCCGTCCAGGCGGCGAAGCCGGAAACGCCAAAACCTCAGAAGCCGAAGCCCAAGCCGCGCGTGCGGCCGAAGGCTGTCCGGCCGGAGCGGTTTGTTTGGGCCTATCCCGACGAGCCGCCGTTCGCCGATCAGGCCCGGCCGCTATTGACCGCGCCGGCCGTCGATTCATCCGGGCGGATATACCTTTCCAGCCTTCAGAGGCTGGTCGCACTGGAGGAGGAGAACGGCAAGGCGAAGGTCGTTTGGGAATACGTCATCGGCAGCCCCGTGCCGGGCCCAACGGTGGTCGGCTCCGACGGCAACATCCGCCTGCATTGCGCCGACGGGTTCCTCCATTGCGTGACGCCCCAGGGCAAGCAGGCCTGGTCGCCGGCCAAGGTGGGCGAGCCGCTCGGGTTCGCCGCCCCGCTGGTCGACGGCGACGGCAACACCTGGATCAGCGCCTACGACGGCGGACTGCTGAAGATCGATCCCGACGGCCGCATGGCCGCCACGCCCTTCTTCCGCTCGCGAAGCAAGTTCGATTCGGCCGGCGTGATTTACGATCGGGTGATCTACATCGGCTGCGAGGACGGATACCTGTTCGCTATCCGAACCGACGGATCGCGGGGCGTCAACCTCTGGGACCATTCGGCCGAGCAGGGATACACCGGCTGGTTCCTCAACTCGTCGCCCGCCGTTACCGCCGACAGCGTGATCGTCGTGGCTGGCCGCGACGACAACCTCCATGGCTTCGCCGCCAACGGCGTGCAAACCTGGACGACCAGACTGCCCGGCCAAATGCTCGGCTCGCCCGTGCTCGACGCTCACGGGCACGTCTACGTGGGCGTGTCGCAAGCGAAGCGCGGCGAGAAGGGGCGAGGCTCGCTGGTCTGCGTCGATGGCAACTCGCACAAGATTCGCTGGGAGTACGCCGCCGCCGGGCCGGTCGAATCGACCCCGGTTATCGGCGACGACGAGATCGTCTACTTTGGCGACAACGCCGGCGTAATCCACGCGGTCGACGCCCGGGGCACGGCCCAATGGACCGGCCGCGTCGAGTCGGCCGTCCGCTCGGCCGGCACCATCGTCGCCCCCCACCGCCTCGCCTTCGGCCTCGACAACGAAACCCTCGTCGTCCTCGACTGCGCCTCCACCGCCCTGGCCCCCAACTCCTGGCCTAAGATTCGGCGAAGCCGGGAGCAATCGGGTTTGGTTTAGGCGTCGAGAAGCAGCCCGGGGCGGACTTTTTTGAGCGCGCTTCTCGAATTGTTGGACGCATCCTTCAGCGGCCCAACAATTCCAATCGACCGCCCCGTTCGGCCGCTACGAAGCCCTTCACGCGTTCGTTTCTGATCCACCGTTTGTTAACAGTCAGAAAAGCAATCTCGTGGCGGTTCTTTTAGGGAACACTAATCCTCGCTGATCGACACTAATCGAGATAGTCAGCGAAGATTAGCGGAAATAAGTCTTCCTCTTCGCTGCGTGGAATGGATCGCCAAACTACCTATACAAACGAACATACCAGAGCGCGCGGCCAATTTCAAGTGGCTCATACCCGATTTTGGGTTGATCTCGCCATGGCCCTCAGTTTTTGGTAGT
>CAZDHN010000708.1:0-3379 GCA_964505115.1 uncultured Planctomycetaceae bacterium | reverse complement strand
CCTCTCCCCGCTGGGGCGAGGGGACATCGGACAGTTATTTCTTGCCCGGTCCTTACCCGAGTGCCACGTCGAGGACCATCATGATGGCGAATCCCACCATGGTGCCGAGCGTGGCGAAGTCGCTATAGCCGTTCCGTTGCGATTCGGGGATCAATTCCTCGACGACGACGAAGATCATCGCACCGGCTGCGAAGGCCAATGCGTAGGGCAACAAGGGGGTCATGGCAAGCACCAGCCAGGCGCCCAACACGCCGGCTATCGGTTCCACAAGACCGGAAGCCTGCCCGTAAGCGAACGACTTCAGTCGGCCCATCCCCTCGCGACGCAGGGGCATGGCCACGGCCGTCCCTTCGGGAAAGTTCTGGATGCCGATGCCAATTGCTAGCGCGGTGGCCGCCATCAGCATCGTGCCGGCGGCGGCCGGATCGGCAGCATGGGCGACCGCCCCAAAAGCCACGCCAATCGCCAGTCCCTCCGGTATGTTGTGCAAGGTGATGGCCGAGACCAGCAAAACGCTACGATGCCACGAGGTCTTGATTCCCTCCGCCTCCGATATGTCCAGTCCGAGGTGAAGGTGCGGAAGTATCTTGTCGACCACGTAGAGGAACAGGCCGCCGGCGAGGAAGCCGACCGTGGCGGGCATCCAATCGCCGTCGCACATCTCGATGGCCGGCGCCAGCAGCGACCAGAAGCTAGCAGCGATCATCACTCCGGCCGCCACGCCGAGCATGCCGTCCATGAGCGCCTGGTTGACCCGTTTCGTGAAGAAGACGATCGCCGCGCCGGCGGCCGTGACAAACCAGGTAAAAAGCGTGGCGACCAGCGCCATTTGTACAAGCCCGTACTGCTCGGCGCACTGCAATAGAGCGTCTCTCACAATCGCCACCTTTAGGGAGAGTCTTGTAGGTTATGCAGCATAACAGCCGGGCGGATCAACGATTCGTTATGCTGAAGCATAACCTACGGCTGCTTGAACTTCCTCACGCTACCAATCCGTTCCCGGCGGTGTCTCGAGGATCGCGTCGGCATCGGCACTGGGCGCGTTCTTCTCGTTGTCCCAGTAGAGACTTACCGTGCGCAAGTTCGCCACGATCTCGGGAAGCACCTCGATGATCTTGTCGACGTCTTCTTCGGTATTATAGCGGCTGAAGCTGAAGCGGATCGACCCGTGTACGGCGCTGAACGGTACGTTCATGGCCTTCAGAACGTGCGAGGGATCGAGCGACCCCGACGTGCAAGCCGAGCCGCTGGACGCGCAGATGCCGTGGTTGCTCAACTCGAAGAGCATCCCTTCGCCTTCGACGAAATGGCAGGAGATGTTCAGCGTTCCCGGCATTCGGGGCGCGCCCAGGCCGTTGACCTGGACGCAAGGAATCCGCTCCTGGAGCGTCTTCTCCAGCCGGTCGCGGAGCCGGCGAATGTGGGCTTCCTGCTCGTCGTGGTTCTCCATGCAGAGATCGAGCCCCTTGGCCATCGCCACGATTCCGGGCACGTTCTCGGTTCCGGCGCGGCGTCCGCTCTCTTGGTGGCCGCCAATCATCAGCGGCCGGCACCGCGCCCCGCGCCTGATGTACAGCGCCCCGATACCCTTTGGGGCATGGAACTTGTGTCCGGAGAAGGAGAGCAGGTCGACGTGCCGGTACTCGCGCTGCAGATCGATCGGAATCTTGCCGACCGACTGAGTGGCGTCGGTGTGGAAGGCGATGCCCGCGTCGGTCTCCTTGGCGATGCGAGCCAGCTCGGCCACCGGGAAGATCACGCCCGTTTCGTTGTTGGCGTGTATGATCGTCACCAGCAAGGTGTCGGAACGCAGCGCCCGAACGTAGTTGCCGATTGACAGTTGGCCGTCGCCGTCGACCGGCAGGAAGGTCACTTCGTAGCCGAATCGTTCCAGGTACTTGCACACTTCCAGCACGGCCGGATGTTCCACCGCCGTGGTTACGATGTGACGCCGCTCGGATGTCGCCTCGGCCGTGCCGCGAATGGCCGTGTTGTTGCTTTCGGTGGCACAGGAAGTGAACAGCAATCGTCCGGGGTCATCCGCTCCAAGATGCCGGGCAATTCGCTCTCGGGCGTCGCTCATCATGTCGGCCACCGTGCGGGCCGAGTCGTACATCGAGCTGGGGTTGAAGTACTCGTCGGTCAGCGTCGGCCGCATCGCCTCGAAGACCTCGGGCGCGATTTGCGTGGTGGCGTTGTTGTCGGCGTAGACAGTTCTCATGTGTGCCTTTGTGTCCGCACTTTCTGAAGCAATTAAAGCTTCATTCCCGTCAGGCGGAGGTAAGTCAACAGATGCTTCTTGTGGGCTGGATGGACCTTCTCAACGGACTTCAGTTCCACGATCGCGGTTCCAATTTCGTTTTCATGCATCTCCGTGCCTCAGTGCCTCCGTGAGACACCCTTCGTGGATCGGGGGATAGGAAGAGAAAAAGACTCCCGTCCCCTTTTTCTCAAACGGCGATTACGCGGAGTCGTTCGTCGACTTGGTCTTTGAGCGTTTTCTCCACCATCATCTCCAGTGTCTGTCCGGCGGAGGCACAGCCCTGGCAAGCCCCGACCAGCCGGCAATAGACCAGATTATCCTTGATGTCGACGATTTCCAGGTTGCCACCATCCTTCTGGAGGAGTGGCCGAACGTTGTCTTCGATGGTCGCTTCGATTCTTTTGCCGAGTTGGTAAGGCGACACTCGGTCAATCCTGCATATGTTCTGTCCGGTGACAACGTGATCACCTTGAAGAGTTACAAGAAAACGTTCACCGTGATCGCTGTAGAATTGGCCATAATCTATAATAAAGGATAACCATGACACCTCGCGAAAGATGGTTGGCAGCACTGGATATGGAGCCAGTGGACAGGCTCCCTTTTTGGCCCAAGCTGGGCGGCAATTATCGCAATATGCGCACTGGGAAGTTTGCGGAGATGGATGCCAATCAGCTCCACCAGTACGTCGGTAGCGATCAGCATGCGGGTTTTGGAACGGCGGTCGCTGAATCTAGAGTCGCTACAGCACACGGATCCGTAGTCGAGAATGGTATAATGACCTCCATCTACAAGGTGGCGGGTCGAGAAATGCGGATGGTACAGCACTTTGATGAGGGGTCGCAATCTTGGCACCCCGTTGAGTTCCCCGTCAAGACACCTGAGGACGTCAAGTTGATGACCGAATTCTTTGCCGACGCCGTGATCAAGGTCGATGAGGAAGTTGTGTCCAAGATTGAGGCGGATATAGAGTCTGCTGGCGAAGATGCCGTTAGGACCAATGGCATAGGGACCTCGCCGATGATGGACTGGATGGAGCATCTGGCGGGCGTGGAGATGGGGCATTATCTTCTTGTCGATTTTCAGAGCGATGTCGAAGAGTTATTTGACGCCATGCAG
>CAZDHN010000707.1:0-3381 GCA_964505115.1 uncultured Planctomycetaceae bacterium | reverse complement strand
TCTTGGTCGCTTTTTTCGGCTGCGCCTTCTTTGTCTTGGCCACGGGCTCACCCTTCTGCTAGGAACCGACGTTTAGGAAGTTTAGACAGTTATTGTTAAACTGTACGTCGTGATGCAAAAAAACATCGACCATAAACGCGGTAAGATTGACCAATCAGGGAAACTACGGGGTTATGGCAATATGGACGGAATGTGCGGATCGTACCGTTGGCGCAGAATTGACGGTTGTGCGGCCGCCCGGTGATGGGATCGCGGCGTGTAGGGATTACCCGGACAGATTTGGGGGAGAAAAGGGAAGGAAAAAGGGGGAGGTGGGAAAAGGGGAAAACGGCGGAGTGAATTGTTGGGGGCGCTGAGATGGAGTGGGTGCCTAGCCCGTATTTCTCACCAACATCGTCGCGAGAGGTCGTAAGTTCTGTCGTGGCAAGGAGTGCAAGCGATTTATCCGTAGGCGTATTGGTGAATACGTTGAGGAGGAATCGCGCCGCACGACGAAGCCACGGCTGGACTTCCGGCCTCGCAGTAGATGGGTGGTGAGAAATGCGGGTTAGGGATACCGTCGAGTACCAATCGCAAGATTCACATGATTCGCGGACTCCGAGGACCAACCGATGGCCAGACGAAATAAACTGGAAAGTGCAACCGTCAATACCGAGAGCGTCGCGCCGGCTTCCCGCCGTGGTTTTCTGAAGACATCGGCCGCATTGGCCGGCTCGGCCGCGCTGGGCGTTCTGGGGCCGGGTCGCCGCGTCTTCTCGGGTCAGGAGCCGTCTGGCGTGTCCGCCCGGGGGAAGATGTACGGCCTGATTTACTTTGATGTTGAGGACTACTTCTCGCCTCCGGAAACGCCCAGCCACACGCTGCCCGGCCAGTTGGCGGATATCATGCACAAGCACGGCATGCGGGGGAGCTTCCATATCATGGGCGAAAGGGCCCGATTCTGGGAGCGGCATCGCATGACCAGCGTCATCGAGTCCATCAAGCGACACGACGTTAGCCTCCACTACGACCGTGGCTCGATCCATCCGACCACGGCAGAAGAGGTTTCGGAGTTGGATTGGTTCCAGGGGGTTGATCGCGTATTGTTCCGCGAGCTGCCCGGCTTTCAGGCGCTGCAGCGCATCTTCGGCAAGTGCAGCGGACTGACCCAGCACGGCGGCACGTTCGCCGCGCAGATCGTGTACGCGGCGGGCAAGCTCGGCAAGCCGTTCTTCTATTCGCCCTTCCGCCTGCCGGGCCGCAACGTGGCGTGGTACTGCAACAACCTGCTCATCGGCGGCTACCAGGCCCCGTTCTCTTTCGACGTGTTCTATAAGGACACGCCCAAGTTCGAGGCCCAGTTGGCCAAGGTGAACCCCTATCTCGATAAGCGTGCCGAGGCCTTCGATTTTACGGCCATGTTCGGCTGCCATCCGGTGCGAGCCCTGATGGACGAGTTTCCCGACGCGATTAACTTCAGCAACGGTGCCTCGCCTTCGCCCAAGGACTGGGTCGCGCCGACGTTGGCCAAGGATGCCTCGGTCCCGCGGATCCTGCGGAACTTCGAACGCCTGATCGTCACGCTCGTCGAGCATCCGAAGGTGGAATGGACGACCGTGGAGGGCATCAACAACCTCTACGGGCAACGACCGGTGCGGGTCGGCGATCGCCATGTCCTGGCCGGCGCGGAGGAAGTCGTCCGCAACGGCGGGCCGACCTACACGCCGCTCTTGAGCGCGGGCGAGCTACTGTACCTGCTTGCCCGTCGCGTCATCGCCCCCGCCAAAACATACGATGTTCCCCAAGTCATGGGCCCGACCGAGGAGCCCGGCAAGAATAAACCCGGCGCTGCCGTAAGCCCGGCGGCGCTGGCTCACGAGATCGTCCGTGCCGTTATGTCCTCGGGCTATCTGCCGCCGCGGTTGGAATGCGGTGGGGGGAGTGTTTCCCTGGGATCCGCGATGCTGCAACTGGCTTGTCACGCCACGGGCCGCGATCTGCCGCCCGAGAACAAACGCCGGCTCTCCGTCGACGCCATCCCCGGCGTACCCGAGGCCACCGAGAACGTGAAGCGCTACAAGAAGTGGCGGATTCACGGCCAGCGCTACCGTCAGGGCCCGATTCTCGAACACTTCAAGCGGCAATGCTGGACGCTCAAGCCGGCTTTCACCCAACAAGAGTACGACCAGGGAGTCGCGCTGGGGCGATATCTTAACCCGATGTTTGAAAGGAAGTGAAGGGGTGGGTCAGTGGCCGTGCAAGCAAATCCCTCACCCCCGGCCCCTCTCCCGCAAGCGGGCGGGTTAGAATATCCGACGCAATCGCTCGGCGACCGAAACCGGCTTGGCCGGCTTGGGGCGGTCGGATTTGACGTATTCGCGCCAGCGGCCGACATCGTTGTCGAAGTTCTCTCCGGTCAGCTTGCGTAGCGAGGCGACCGCCCGATGCTGCATGGCCGGGTTTCGGTCTTCCAAGGCGATACCCAGGGCGGCGACTGCCTTCTCGTCGTCGGTTTTCCCCAGCGCTCGGGCGGCGGCCAGCCGCACGTCGAGATCGACGTCGCCCGACAGTGTCGCGCCCAGCGCCGTGGCGGCTTCGGAGCCGCCGTGTCGCCCCAAGGCGTTGCAGGCGGCAATGCGGACTTCGTCGTCGGAGTCGTTCAGTGCGGCCTTTAGCACCGAGGCCGCCGACGAGGTGGGGTACTCACCCAGCGTGCTGACAATTTCAGCCCGGATCAAGGGGTCCGCCTCTTCGCGAATGGCCTCGGCCAGTTCGCCCGATATCCGCTGCTGCTCATCCGGTTTGGCCCAGGCCGCCTTCTCTCGCATTTTGCGTAGTACGTTAATCCGTTCGGCCGGCGAGGTAATGCCCGGCACTACGTCGGGCTTCTCGTCCCAGGGAAACCGCCAAGTTGACGGCGCGCCGAAATTTGCGCAGCCGGCCACGCCGATCACCGGCAGCAGGAGAACCAAAGCCAATCGCATTGTGCCGCGAGGTCCGTCCATTCGTTGCAGTCGCCTTCGAGTAGGTGCCGCCGATGGGGAAATTCAGCGGGGAAATTCAGCCGGGAAATCCGGAGACCCTCGGACAAGAGGGCGGACTATAGCAAACCACCGCAATTCCCCCAAGATGAGTCTGCGGCCGTATCGCGCAAATATAGGGCGGCAGGGCCGCCAACCAAACCGGTGCTACCGCACCCAGGCAAGAACCCACCCGCCACGAATCGCTGAACTTTGTCAAAAACTCAACGATCTCCGAGGTTGGTAGTATGGGGATATTGGGTATTTTCGGAAAGCCCCAATATCGGGCGACGAAATGCGAATTACAGGTGGCCTACTGATGAATTAAGGTTCATCCGGTTGAAGCGTAGCTGGGCCACGGGATTGCCAACATTAGGGTGCG
>CAZDHN010000706.1:0-3405 GCA_964505115.1 uncultured Planctomycetaceae bacterium | reverse complement strand
GCAGAGCGATCAAGATGCCGATGATGGTTATCACGACCAGCAATTCCACCAGGGTAAACGCCCGTGGCTGTTTACTATCGCGGAATCCCAAGTTCATCTACTCTCTCCTTGACTGTCCGTCGCGCTATAAAGCCGCGACCGTTGGTCGCGCTAAACTACTAACCTCAAAGATCGTTAAGTTTTTGACAAAGTTCAGCGATTCGTGGCGGGTGGGTTCTTGCCTGGGTGCGGTAGCACCGGTTTGGTTGGCGGCCCTGCCGCCCTATGAACTGGTCGCGGTCGAAGTTCCAAAGGATCGTTACGTCTATCGTACTCCGCGCGTCCAACGGTCGCGGCTTTGTCGGGTTTGGGTGCCACTGCTGACTTGTCCGGCAGTGGCATCCTCTTCTCAACGGACTCTATTCGGGCACATCAACGTTCTCGCCGCCGGCCATGGTGGCTATTGCTTTGCGCACCCTTGCGTCGATTATTTCGCTGATGAAGTGGATCGATCCGTCGGCATACATCATGTGACAACCGCCCGGATGCAGGCTGCCAGGATGCCCCCAACTCCTGAGTTTCCCGCGGCGAGGAGTGGCCAAATGGGGTGGCCAAGCCCAAAGGTTGATACCGTAATTGTACACCGCCGTGCCGACCATCACCCAACCGCGATAACCCCAACAGGAGCACTGCCCGTTGTAGACGTCGAAGAGCGTTTCCGAGACGGCGACCGTGTTCGACAGGCCGTCCGTGACGTTGGCAACCCGGGTGTCGCTGTTCTCGCCGAACATGGCCCGTGTCTTCTTATTCTGTTGCCGCCAGGCGTTGCAGCTATAGCTGCTACCGGAAGATAGGTCGTAATTTGTCTTGGCGCCCTTGTGGATTGTCCCCGGCTTAATGCCATAGTGCGAACTGCTGGCCGGTTGGAATGGGTCGCCATTGTCGGTAGGACAATTGAACACGGAAAGCTGCGTGGCCATGACCTGGGCGTTCTCGGTGCCGACGTCGTCCTTGGCCAGAATTCCCGGGCTTTCACACGGGCCACAACAACCCGTGTTACCATGCATCAAATTGGTGGCACACCGCGCTTGATCGTACCTGTCGTGAAGCCCCTGCTGTTCCAGGTAAGGTAGCAGGAACAGCAGACCGTTCTTGTTCATCACTGGCGAATAGTTATTCCCTTCGGGATACCTGCACCAGCCGTAGCTGAGTCCGCCCGGTACGAAGCAGTTGTGCGCCGCGTGGTAGTTGTGCAGTGCCACGCCGATCTGCTTGAGGTTATTGCTGCAAAGCGAGCGTCGGGCAGCCTCGCGGGCCGATTGCACGGCGGGCAACAGCAGAGCGATCAAGATGCCGATGATGGTTATCACGACCAGCAATTCCACCAGGGTGAACGCCCGCGGTGGTTTCTTGTTACGGAATTCCGCGCTCATCCGGTTTCTCCTTGAAGGCCGACACCGGTCGGAAGACACTCAGCAATCCGCCATGACTTGGCGGATAAGAAACACGCTTCCCCCAATTACTCGTTCACCCATTATCATAGGCAGAAAGTGCGAATATACCAAGTGCGCCGCCGAAAAAAAGGGCAACTCCGGTCGGTAGATTACCCCCTGGCGGCTATTATTAACGAAGTTTGCCGAGCCGGCGCCCTTTCTGCCAAGCGGTGCGGGGCGTTATATTAAGAGACGGGTTCCGACAGCGCGGCGACACTCGCCCCGAGGACGGGGCGGCTCCGACCATGGTGGGTTGAACGTTCGAGCCGCGGCGTCCTCGCCGCGAGTTACGAAGCGTGACCAAGCACTGCTGCAACAAACTAACGGCCGGCTCAATGCAAGCATTTTTGAGGGAAGACGGACGCAAGGGCATCCGAAACGTGACGTTGGTGGTCTATCTGGTCGAGTGTGCCCACTACGTCGCCCGAGGGATAGCCGCGCCCTTTGGCGAGCGGGGCGTTCATCTGGCCGGCTTTCCCGGCTGCTTCCCAAACGCCTACGCGGCCAGGATCATGCGGCAGGTTTGCACCCACCCAAACGTGGGCGCCTGCCTGCTGGTCTCGCTCGGATGCGAGAGCTTCGATCGGCACCGGCTGGCCGAGGCTATCCGCAAGTCGGGCCGGCCGGTCGAGACGGTGGTTATTCAGGAGTCGGGTGGAACGGCCGGTTCGATTGCCGCGGGACGCCGCTGGATCGAGCAGATCTTGCCGCAACTTGAAGACGCCCCGCAAACCGAAATCGAGTTGGACGAACTTGTGATCGGCACGATTTGCGGCGGCTCGGATGCCACCAGCGGCCTGACCGCAAATCCGGCTGCCGGCCGAGCCTTCGACATGCTGATCGAGCGGGGAGCAACCGGTATCTTCGAGGAGACGGGCGAACTGATCGGTTGCGAACAACTCATGGTCGAGCGCGCCGCCACTCGGCCGCTGGGCCGGGAGATTGTGGCCTCGATCGAAAAGGCCGCTCGATACTACGATGCCTACGGCCACGGAAGCTTCGCGCCCGGCAACGCCGACGGCGGCTTAACCACCATCGAGGAAAAATCGCTGGGCGCGTATTGCAAGACCGGCCGGTCGACTATCTGCGGATTGATAAAGCCGGGCGACGTTCCTCCACGAGGCGGGCTGTACCTATTGGACGTGGTGCCCGACGGCCCGCCACGGTTCGGCTTCCCCAATATTGCCGACAGCGCCGAAATCGTCGAGCTGCTGGCCTGCGGATGCCACCTGATCGTCTTTACGACCGGCCGAGGGTCGGTGGTCGGTTCGGCCGTATCGCCGGTCATCAAAGTCTGCGCCAACCCCGACACCTACCGCAAGCTCTCCGGCGACATGGACATCGACGCCGGCCGCATACTGGAAGGTCGCGGTACGCTGGACGAGGTGGGTGAGGAGATATTCCAGCGAATCGTCGACACGGCCGCCGGCACGCCCACGCTCTCCGAACGGCTTGGGCACCAGGAATTCATTCTTACCTACAAGTCGTTCGAGCCGATCGGGCCGAATTGTTTGCCAGGGTGAGGGATTAGGGATTAGAATGGGAAACTGCGAGAAGTCGGAATCGTCGGCGCCGCTTATTGTTCGGATTGGTCCGGAAGATAATGTGTGCGTGGCCGTGCGAACGATTCAGCCGGGTCAAGAGGTTAGCGTGGACGGACGGCCGATAACGGTCTCCCGGCAGATTCCCGCCGGACACAAGATGGCCGTGGTGGCGATTCCCAGCGGCGGCAAGGTGTTGAAGTACGGGCTGCCGATCGGTTCGGCGACTGGCGAGATCAGCCCGGGCGATTACGTCCACACGCACAACCTGAAGAGCGATTATCTGCCCACATACACACTGGACGGCAGCAGCCCGTTCCCGTCCGAATAATTGATGGTTTGTAGCTGGATTCGCAAGAATTCAGCCCGTGAGCGTAAATCCGTCTGAATTC
>CAZDHN010000705.1:0-3410 GCA_964505115.1 uncultured Planctomycetaceae bacterium | reverse complement strand
CCGCATCCAAGCCCATCATCCCCGGCAAAAATGGACTACTATCAACAGGAACTAGCTACGCAAGGGTCAATAGGGGCATGAAAACGCCTGGCAGGCGTGGAGACGGCCAGTATAGCCGAAGCGGATTGGATGTGCAAATCGCTGAACTTGCCCCAATGGTTGATTCTCGCCCCAGGGATGATAGACTGACGGCACGTGGCCGGTGCCGCCCGAATTCGTCAACTTGTTGTTTGGAGGAAATTCGCCCATGTCCCGTCACGCATTGAAGCCTATCGCGACGTTCTGTTTGCTGGCTCTCTGCTGCGCTACTGGCCGAGCGGCTGACGACGCATCCCTGCCGGGCACAAAGCCGATGAAGCTTACCGGCGACATCGCTTCGCATATGGTCGACGGCATCGACCGGTTCCTGCTGGGTGAGATTGAAAAGTCCGTCGCCCGCCGGGCGGCGTTCTGGAAGCGTGATCTGTCGTCGGCCGAGAAGTACAACGCCTCGATCGAGCCGAACCGAAAGCGATTGGCACACATCCTGGGCGTGCGCGACGCCCGCGTGCCGTTCGACGCGCCTGAATTGGCCGGCACCACTGCCCGACCCGCCCTGGTTGGACGAGGCCAGGGCTACGAAGTCTTCACCGTTCGATGGCCGGCCTTTGGCGACGTTTCCGGCGAAGGTCTTCTGCTGGTGCCGACCAAAGGCAAGCCGGTTGCCAGCGTGGTGGCCATTCCCGACGCCGACCAGACGCCCGAGATGCTGGCCGGCCTGACCGCGGGCGTGGCGCCCGAGTCGCAGTTCGCTCGACGCTTGGCCGAAAGCGGCTGCCGCGTGCTGGTGCCCGTGCTCGTCGACCGCAAGATCGAACAGCGCAAGAGTGCGAAGCTCACCAACCGCGAGTTCCTTTACCGTTCGGCCTTCGAGCTAGGCCGGCATCTGATCGGCTACGAGGTGCAGAAGGTATTGGCCGGCATCGATTGGTTTGCCAAGGATGGCAGCGTTGGCCACAAAGCCGCGCGGATCGGCGTGATCGGCTGGGGCGAAGGCGGGCTGTTGGCGCTGGTGGCCGGGGCGCTGGATACGCGGATCGACGCCGTCTGCGTAAGCGGCTACTTCGATTCGCGTCAGAACGTCTGGCAGGAACCGCTGGATCGCAACGTCTTCGGGCTGCTGGAGCAATTTGGCGACGCCGAGTTGGCCAGCCTGATCGCGCCTCGAGCGCTGGTGGTCGAAGCGGCCAAGGGCCCCGAGTTGGTAATACCACCCGGCCTTGGCGGTGGCCCCGGTCGGCTGCTCACGCCGAAGCCGGATGTCGTCAAGCGCGAGGTCGAGCGGGCGAAGAAACTGGTCGAGGGCCTCAAGCCGGCCGCGCCGATCAGCTTGGTCATTAGCGGCGACGGCACCGGCGCGTTCGGCTCGGCGGCCGCGCTTAGCACATTTCTGACTTCGTTATGCCCAAGCTGCAAGCTGGCCAACTCGGCAGCCGCGCCCGCGAAAAAGGGGACAGGTACATTTTGCCGGAACGGCCCGAAGGGTGCTTCGCACAAAATGTACCTGTCCCCTTTTTCGCTCCCGCGCCAGCAGCGGCAGATACACGAGATTGATCGCCACAACCAGTGGCTGTTGGAGGAGAGCCAGTACGTCCGCATGGAATTCATGAAAAAGCTCGATGTCGGTTCGCTGGAGAAATTCAAGGCGACGGTCGAGCCGTACCGCGACATCTTCTACAACGACGTGATCGGCCGCTTCGACTACAAGCTGCTGCCTCCCAACGTCCGCACCCGCAAGGCGTACGACACGCCAAAATGGGTCGGCTATCAGGTGGTGATGGATGTGTTCCCCGACGTGATCGCCTACGGTATTCTCTTCATACCGAAGGACCTGAAGCCGGGTGAAAAGCGGCCGGTGGTGGTTGCCCAGCACGGGTTGGAGGGCCGGCCGGAAGACGTGATCGACGTGAAGCGGCGGGCCTACTGGGGGTTCGGTTCTCGGCTGGCCGACCGCGGGTTCCTCGTCTTCGCGCCGCAAAACCCGTATCTGTTCAAGGACCGTTTCCGCACGTTGCAGCGGAAATCGAACGCGGTTAAGCGGACGCTCTTCTCGACAATCGTGCCGCAGCACCGGCAGTTTACCGATTGGCTGGCCGGGCTGCCCTTCGTCGATGGGAAGCGGATCGGCTTCTACGGCATCTCCTACGGCGGCAAGACGGCCATGCGTGTTCCGCCCTTGGTGAAGAACTACTGCCTCTCGATCTGTTCGGCAGATTTTGACGACTGGGTCCGCAAGAACTCATCGACCTGCCCGCACCAGCGATACAGCTACGTCTGGCACGGCGAGTACGAGATATTCGAGTTCGACCTGGGCAGCACGTTCAACTACGCCGAGATGGCGGCCCTGATCGCGCCCAGGCCGTTCATGGTCGAGCGAGGCCACTTCGACGGCGTGGCGCCCGACGAATGGGTCGGCTCCGAGTTCGCCAAGGTCCGCAACCTTTACCAAGCCCGGCTGGGGATCGGCGACCGCTGCGAACTCGAATGGTTTGTCGGCCCGCACGAGATACACGGCGTGGGCACGTTCGAGTTTCTGCACAAGCATCTGAAGTGGAGGAACGAGGGCTCGAAGTAATCGCCGTGCCAAGAATCTCCCCTCTCCCTTTGGGAGAGGGGCCGGGGGTGAGGGCTGAGAATACTCGGTAACCGCAATTATCTTGAATCACACTGTTTACTCCAATTCGCCCTCACCCTAACCCTCTCCCAAAGGGAGAGGGGACCAATTGCAACCACACACAACCCAAAGGAAGAACGACCGATGACAAAGCACGCGATTGAAACACTCGTTATCATATTGGCCGTCTCGCTACCGGCATTCGGGGCCGAGCCGACGCTGACCGATGTCTTCACGGCCGGCGAGGCGGGTTGCCACAGCTACCGTATCCCCTCGGTCATCACCACGACCAAGGGCACGCTGTTGGCGTTCTGCGAGGCCCGCAAGGTTAGCCGGGCGGACCAGAGCCCGACCGATCTGGTGCTCAAGCGGAGCCTGGACGGCGGTCAAACGTGGTCGGCCATCCAAACCGTGCTCGACGGCAAGGCGGCCGCCTTCATGGACCCCTGCCCGGTCGTCGACCAGTCGACCGGCACGATCTTCCTGGTCGTCGATCGCTGGCCGGAAGGCGGGCACCAGGCGAAGCGGCCGGCCGGGTTCGGCCTCGACTCGGTCACCGCCTGGGTCACCCAATCCAGCGACGACGGCGTCACCTGGTCCGAGCCACGCGATATCACGCCAACCACCAAGAAGCCGCATTGGACGGGCATCGCCCATGGGCCGGGCGTGAGTATCCAGGATAGCAAGGGCCGGCTGTTGGTTCCCTGTACTGAATACGTCGGCGGGATGCGGGCACATCTGCTGATCGGCGAAGATC
>CAZDHN010000704.1:0-3413 GCA_964505115.1 uncultured Planctomycetaceae bacterium | reverse complement strand
GTGATGATCCCAGATGTCGCCGTTGCCGGGACCGATACGGACTTGCCGCCCGCCCATCCCGTTGGCCCGAATCGGATGGGCGTCCATGATCCAGTTGGCCACGTCGATCTCGTGAGTGGCCTGCTCCACCAGATGGTCGCCGCAGAGCCAACAGAAGACGCCCCAATGACGGATCTGGTACTCCATTTCGCTCACGCCCTCCGGCTTGAGCTTTCCGCTGCGACCGCCGGAGGGCATGTTGAAATAGGTGCGCAGAAGCTGGATCGTCCCCAACTGGCCGTCGTGTATTCTCCGTATTCCCTCCAGGTAGTTCTGCTGATGCCGCCGCTGCAAGCCGACGACGACCGAGAGCTTCTTTTGCCGGGCTTCCTCGTTGGCCGCCACCAGCGCGCGGTAGCCCGGGGCATCGACGCAAAGGGGCTTCTCCATGAAGACGTGCTTACCGGCCTTGACGGCGGCCGCGTAGTGTATCGGCCGGAAGTGGGGTGGCGTGGTCAACAGGACCATGTCCACGTCCGAGTCGAGCACCTTCTCGTAGGCATCGAATCCCGTGAAACACCGCTCGGCGGGCACGTCGATTCGCGCATTGACTGTCGGGTATTTGCGCAGGTTCTTCAGGCTGCGCTCGATCCGCTCGGGGAACAGGTCGCCGATGGCCACCAACTTCGTGGGGGCCTTCACGCTCAACGTCTCCTTGCAGGCCCCGGTTCCGCGGTTGCCGCAGCCGATGAAGCCGACGCGGATCGTTTCGGACCCGGCCGCGTGGGCCGAGCGGGAGATGCCCAGCCCGGCGGCCGGCGGACCGGCGGCCAGTACGGTCGCGGAGTTTTTCAAGAAGCGGTGCCGTGACATTTCGGAAACACGAGAGGATGGTGTGGAATTCATGGAATCAACTCCGTGGCTACGATGTTCGAGGTTCTGCCTTGGGGATTTGTGCGTAGCTGTGCGCGGCCTCGACGTTGAACTGGATTTCATCTACATAACGGGGAAACATGCCGACGATGACGCCGTCGATGGGCTTGATGCTGGAAAAGGCGATCTTGAACGCCTCGCGCACCCGTCGCTCGTTGAGGCACGCCCGGCCCGCCGCCAGGATCTTGAAGCCGAAACAGGGCTGCTTGACCTGCCGGACCACGGCGGTCATCCTCTCCGGGTCGTCCTTATACCAAGTGTAATGTGTCATATCGAGGGTACACACCGGCGGGACTTTGTCCATCGCCCCCGGTATACGCTCCCGGGTGATAAAATAGAAGCAGGTCATGAAAAAGTCGACGTCCCACCCCTCGTCGGCGATGCGCTTGATGCAGTCCGGATTGTGGGCCGAAACGCCGGCCATGATGCCCGCGTCGTGCACGCCCTTGACGAAGTCATGCACCTGCTGGTGCTTCCCCTGGGCGAACTTCATATCGGTTGCGCCGCCGTGGTGTACCAGGGCGATCGGCTGGACGGCCTTGATCGCGTCCTTGACCGCGGCCACATCGGAGTGCAGCCCGAAGAAGGACATTTTCGAGCCGCGGTCCCGGGCGGCCCGTATGTAGTCGGAATCCTTGTAGTTGGAGAACTGGTGCGTCGTGATTCCCGCCCGCTCGCAACTCAGCAGGAACTCAACTCGTTGCTCCGGGGTGAAGTACTCCTTCATGCAATTCGTGGCATGCGCCCCCTGATACGAGTAGCCGCTAAGCGGGTTGGCCCCGGCCACCATCCGGCTGACGCGGTGCGGGCCGAGTTGAATCGAAGGCAGCGGCTTCGCCGGCGTCGTCGGGGACGGCTTTGCAGCCGGCTGGGCCTCGGCCGCGTTGGCGGTTGATGCCCCAGCGCAACTCAGAATCGACTGCCCTGCCGCTGCCGCCGCCGCGCCGGCGGCCGCCGTGGCCGCGGAGCTTCTCATGAAATCGCGGCGCGATACGTTGGCTTTACTTTCTTTCATCGAAACTGTCCTTTCCGAACAATGTGAAGGTGAAGTGCGGAGAGCCGCAATAATCGGAGCAATCCCCGGCCAACGGCTACCGCTCTGGTATCTCGCTGATTCGCAGGTTGCGGAAGGAGAAATTGGTGGTCGGGTCGTGGCCCTGGATGATGATCGTGCCGGGCTCGGTGCGCAGGCCGCGGCGAGGGTTCTCGTCGGGTTTCCGTTTGTCGGTCCAATCGGTCACCTGATAGCCGTTCACCCAAACGGCAATGTGCGGGCCGTCGGCGTGGATCGTCTTGCTGAACCACTCCTGATCGTTGGCAACCACTTTTCGGGCGTTCTGACGCCGGAAGATGCCGCCCGTGCCGCAGTCGGTGGGTAGCGTGCGGTCGCTGTTGCTGTAGCCGTTATGGATCTGGCTCTCGTAACCCATCATCACGTCGCCCGGAATGCAGCGGAAGAAGATGCCCGAGTTGATGTCCAGGCCGTTGACGATCGCCTCGAGCTGCAAGGTGAAGTCGCCGTAGAGCCCCTCGCTCTCAAGCTGGCCCTTGCCGCCCTTGACGTTGAGCCATTGCTCGGGCGTAACGCTGAAGACGCTATCCATGTCGGGATAGGTCTTCCAGCCGGCGAGGTCCTTGCCGTCGAAGATGCTCTCGGTATCCAGCGGCTTGAGCTTGATGTTGCGGAACTCGATCCTGCCCTTATTGAATTGTAGTCCGATGAACCCGCGCCCCAAAGGTTTGGGGTCGATGTAGTCGAGCACTACCTGGCCGTTCAACTTGACGGTGAAGTTACGGCCGTCGGCGGTCACCTCGAACGTCTGCCAATCGGTGCTATCGTGATCGCGCTTGCAGCGCTTCCGGTAGACGAAGCTGCCGGTGGGGAACTCGTTGTCGGCCGCGTCGGCGATGTTCAACTCGTAGCACTTATTGGCGACATCGGTTGGCGTGGGGCTGGTTCGCAGAAACACGCCGCTGTTGGTGCCCTTGGCGGCGCGGAAGTCGACCTTCAGCACATAGTTGCCGAACTGGCTGGTGGTTCGTAGCAGTCCCTCTTCGCCCTCGCTGGCTGAGATTACGCCGTCGGCCACCTTCCAGTTGGCCTTGCTGGCCGGCCGCCAACCGAAGGTCGTCTCGCCGTCGAACAGCAGAATCCAGCCGTCGGCCAATTCCGCCTTCGAAAGCGTGTTGGGCGCATCGGCCCCGGCCGCGCTGAAGCAACCAATTGCCAGAAACAGACAGGGAACAATTCCAAACACAACTCGGCTGATTGATCGGCTCATTGGTTCTCCTTGAGGTCACGGGGGGAAAGCAGGTGGGTTTGGTATGACGAATTCAGCAAATTCAGTGTAACGGTTCCGGCGCCCGATGCAAGAGTAGCCGCCGAACGGGTTGAGTAACTGTCTACCCCCGTTTCCAGGCGATGACTTCGTCGATGACCTGATCGAGGCTGTAACGGGGATGGAAGTCGAGCGCCCGGCGGAGTCGGGTGAGGTCGGGAA
>CAZDHN010000703.1:0-3413 GCA_964505115.1 uncultured Planctomycetaceae bacterium | reverse complement strand
CAAAAACATATCCCCCTTTGTTCTGAAAACGCATATGTGCCATAGCCAAACGCACCGGCCTTACTGGCAGCGCCGGGAAACTTGCTGCCAGCAACAACTTACGGAAAACTACGCTTCAGCCGGATGAACCGTAATTCTGGCCGGTTGGGTCAATCGAGAGCAGCAGGAGACGATTGAATACCTTCGGACCGAAAACCAGATCGTGCGAGATAAGCTTGGCAAGAAGCGGATTCTGCTTAACGATGACCAGCGCTGGCGGCTTGCCGTAAAGGGCAAGATACTTGGACGAAGGAGGCTTCGGGAGATCGGAACTCTGTTTACGCCGGATACAATCCTACGCTGGCAGCGAAAGCTGGTTGCCAAGAAGTGGGACTATTCGGGTAGACGAAAGAGGAAATCGGGCATGCCGCAACGCCCGCCTGGCGTCGTTGTCTGAGTCCTTGGTCTTATCCACGGGCAAAGTAGTTCGACCAGCCGATCAGAAATTGATTCAGCCGTCGCACCACCAAACCGATAGGCAGCCCGCCCAGTTGCGTGGCGGTCAGCGCGTGAATTGCTTCACGGGCTTTCTGGAAAAGGTCTACGAAAACGCGCTGAAGATGGAACTTGAAGCGGCGGGCCTGGTAGTAGAGCAGCAGTGTAATGATGAATCTTGTTAATTCTGTAAATCCTGTCCATTCTTGATCAACCAACTCCCGCCTTGCACACAGAGATGGTCGTCAGCGAATGAATCGCTACTTCTTTTTCAGGCTCACGCTGCCGGCGACCAGCGGGGCTAACTCGGCCAGCTTGGCCTGCGATTCGATCGAACCGGGCACTCGCCAGATGATTAGCACGAGGAAGTCGCCCTCCTGGCGAACGTAGAATTCCAGCACGCCGGGCAGGGTGGTGTATCGCTCCTGCTTGTCTCGATCGACGCAATGGAATCCCTGATTGCCGGTAACGCGCAGTTTCTGCCAGGCGAGTTCGTGTCCGTCCAAGGCCGGGCACTGGACGTCTTGCCACTGGCCGACCTTGCCTGGAAAAGCCTTTTCCAGGGCATTGCAGAGTTTGCCGCTGCTGTTCATCTTGGCCACGCCGGTCGCCTTAAAGGTGCTTGTCCGGTGGGGCGCGGTGAGCTGCGATTTGTCAGCTTCGGCCGCCTTGAGCGCGGCCAGGTAAAGATAGTAGGATTTCTCGGTGCCCTCCGAATCGGTAATGAACGCTTCGTAGGCGATCTTCAGCCCGCCAAGCAGGTCTACCGCCGGGGGCTTCACGCGGCGCGGATCGACGGCACGGCCGTTGAGCTTCGATCCTTCCCGAAACGATTGCGAAAAGACCTTGGGTATGCGAATCAGGACGGGCGTGTCGCCCAGCGGTGCCGCGTCGTACAACTGTTGGAAGACGGAACCTTTCTTCAGATTGGCCAGTTGGCCGGTCAGGCGTTCCTCATATTCGCCCGTCCCGCAACCCTGGCAGACACACACCGCCAGCAAAGCAACAACCGCCAGACGCCCATCCGCAAGGTGCCATCTCATTCAACCAGCCAGTCTTTCGAAGATTCAAAGGGCTCGCGTGTCTGCTCTACTCGAGTGAACTGTATCCCGTCCATGTCCGACCATTCGGCCTCGCCGGGAACCGGCACCACCGGATCGCTTGACCCGCAGCCGGTTGGCAAGCAGGCCAGCCCGGCGGTCAGCAGCCAGGAGACGGCCACTCGTGTAAATCCAGACGTACAATCAACGCCGCGCACACCGGCCGCCCGGCAACGTTTCCTCTCCATCGCTTTCTCTCTTCTCGTGGCTCTTCCGGCTTCAGGAGTGAACTACTGAAAACGGGGCAAGCTGGGACAACTTAGCGGGGAACACCCCCGACGATGGATTGAGTTTATACCTACGCAAATGGGGTTGTCAAGGGGCCATGGCCCCAATGAGTGGCAATTCTCGGGTTATTAGCCAGCCCCGCCACGGGAATGGGTAGTGGCCGCTGGGCTGTATAACTGCTGGAAGACGGAACCGTTCCCAAGATTGGCTATACTCAACGCGGTCACAAACTGAGGTTCCGCCTTATTATGTGATGACGTCAAAATCGCAGTTTATCGTCGACTTGTCGGGGATTGCAAGGGGGGTGGCCCCCCAACGGGAGAACCCGTGACCGAACTACCGACGCAATGCGGCACAAGCCGACCGTGGCCGGCTTCGCGCGATTTCCCGCTGGCCCGGGTGCCACTTGGCTAAACCGGCACGCTTGTGTTAGGCTACATGGCTCCTGTTGATAATGGCGGGAGGGAGAGCCGTCCCGTCCTCGGGGCGGGTTTTGGATGGAGCAAATCGACGGGCACAAAGCCCCATCGTACAAGGTAGTCGCACTCGACGGACACGCTGGATGAACACACCCGAACTACCACCTGACGACAACGCTCCGCCAATCGCCTCGACATCCGCGGCGTTCTATCACCCTGAACAGCCCGCGCCGCCCAGGCAACACGAGTGCGAGCCTTACCAGCGTCAGGTTATGCGGCCCTTGGTGCTGTTCATTGCCACTTGCCTATCCACTTTTTGGGTTGGAACGTGCGACTGGATACCCACGCTGCACATGACCAGCTTCGAGCAGGCCGGTCTGGCGCTGGTGGAGAATTGGCAGCAGGGTCTGATTTACATGGCCGCCGTGCTGGGTATTCTCCTGCCGCACGAGATGGGCCACTTCGTGATGACCTTGCGCTACAGGATACCGGCGAGTTGGCCTTACTTCATCCCGGTGCCCTTTACGGCCCTGGGAACGATGGGGGCCGTGATCGCCATGCACGCTCGCCAGGCCGATCGCCGACAGTTGTTCGACGTGGGCCTGGCCGGACCATTGGCCGGATTGGCCGTGGCACTGCCCATCAGTTGGATCGGCATCCAGCAACTCGCGCCCCCTCCGGCGCACGACCTGGGCTTCTGCTTCCACAACCCGCTCATCTTCAGAATACTGATCGACTACCTGCATCCGGAATTCGTCGACAGTTCCGTGCTCCACCTGAGCCAATTGAACCCGTTTGTTTGGGCCGGCTGGTGTGGAATGCTCATTACCGGGTTGAACATGCTGCCGATCAGTCAGCTCGACGGGGGCCACGTCTCCTACGCACTGCTCGGCCGCCGCGCCCACTATCTGGCTCGCGGAGTGCTCATCGCCGCGATTCTGTACGTACTGATCTCCGATCAGATATTCTGGGTCCTCATGGTCGTATTGGTCACGCTGATGGGAACCGACCATCCGCCCACCGCCGATGATCGGGTGCCCTTGGGTTGGGGGCGCCGGCTGATCGGCTACGCCTCGCTGACGATCCCCATCCTCTGCTTCCCGCCGGGCATCTCGCAATCGCTGCAATAGCCCTACTCTGGGCTCCCGAAAATGTGAGGTTGTGGGGAATTCGTTTTCATCCGGGTTTTGTT
>CAZDHN010000702.1:0-3415 GCA_964505115.1 uncultured Planctomycetaceae bacterium | reverse complement strand
GGCCACGATCAGGATATCCGCTCGGCGGGTATGCTCCGCCATGTTTTTGGTACGGGTGTGGCAGATGGTAACCGTTGCGTTGGCGCCGTCCCGCTTCTGCAGCATCATGATGGAGATCGGCTTGCCCACAATATTACTACGGCCGACCACCACCACTTCCTTACCCTCGGTGGGCGTGCCGCTACGCATAATCAGCTCGCGGATACCCGCCGGCGTACAGGGCGGAAACATCTCCTCTCCGACGACCAGCCGGCCCACGTTCACCGGGTGGAAGCCGTCGACATCCTTGTCGGGATCGATGGCGTAGAGGACCTTGTTTTCGTTCATGTGCTTGGGCAGTGGAAGCTGCACCAGGATGCCGTTCACCTCGTCGTTGTTGTTCAACTCGTCGATCAGTTTGAGCAAGTCCTCTTCGGACGTGTCGGCGGGCAGGCTGTGCTGGAACGAGTTCAGACCGATCGCTTCGCAGGCGCGGCCCTTGGCCGTGACGTACGAAACCGAGGCCGGATTCTCGCCCACCAGTACGGTGGCCAGGCCGGGCACGACGCCGTGAGTCTTCTTCATCTCGGCCACTTCTTCGGTCAACTCGGCCCGGATCGCCGCGGCCACATCCTTCCCGCTAATAATTTCCGCTGTCATGCAAAGCTCCTTTTGGTTTTCCGTTTGCGTGGCCCCGTGCTACCGGGCCATTGGCTCGACATCGTCAACATTCAAAGGCGCGCCGTGGTCTACAATGTACTGGGCGAAGCTGGCCTGAACCGGATGCTCGTACGACGATGCCGGAAATACATGCATCTCGATATCCAATCCGACTTGCCGCTGCACGACGCCACACACGCGGGAAAGCCGGTCGAAGTCCCATTCCTCGGCGCCTTCCACGAATACGGCGATGTCGATATCACTCCATTGATCGGCCGTCCCTTGCACCTGGGAGCCGAACAGATACGCGGCGCGCACTCGCCCCCACTGCGCGACCACGCGCATCGCCGCCAGCGCCCTGTCCGCGATTACAGCATCGACGACAGCCACTGCAACACGTCCTCCGTTTGACTGAGTACCCGCCGACACTTCTGTCGGTCCAGACCCCGTGAAAGGCCCGGTAGTTCTTCAGGATAGCGACACTGGATATAATAGCGTGAAAGGTCTTCCATGACCAGCGTTTGGGTTTCGTCGAGTTCGACCCCTGCCTGCTCGGCCAACCTCAATAGATTGTGCAAGCGCGGCGGGCATTGTCCGGAACGCGCGGCGACTAGCGCCTTGAGCATCTTTTCCACTGCCTGTTGGCAGCAGAACAGAACGTACAAAAACCGCCCACTCTTGAGCATGGCGCCGGCCGTCTCGATATCGTACCGTGCCCGTTCGGCCCATTGTTCAGGGATCGTGGTCATCGCCATGGCCCCGTTTCTCGTAATCGTTCACGGGAAACCGTCAAGGTTACTTAGTTCCTGTTGCGGAAAGCGGCTGGCGGTCGGTCCCCTCTCCGGGCACCAACCAAAGGTTGGTCGGGAGAGGGGAGACTTTCCGCTTTCCCCTCTCCGCTTTCCGCTTTGTCAAAACAGCCCCTTGACCTTGCCGGTCTCGACGTCGACGTCGATCCGTCGATAGGCCGGATTGGAACAGGTTCCCGGCATCAGCGAGATGTTGCCGGCAACCGGGCAGATGAACCGGGCGCCGCCGTATACGAGGAAGTCGCGGATCGGCAACGTCCAACCCTTGGGTACGCCCTTTAGCGTCGGATCGTGGGTGAGGCTCAGGTGAGTCTTGACCATCATCGTCGTGAAGTCGTTGAACTTGGGGTCCGCCTCGAACCGCTTCGCCTTGGCCTCGGCCTCCGGCGTGTAGCTGACGCCGTCGGCGCCGTAAACTTCGCGGGCGATCCGGTCGACACGCTCGCGAAGCGGGGTATCCATGTCGTAGAGGAACTTGAAGTTGACCTTATCGTTGCAGGCGTCGACCACCGCATCGGCCAACTCCAACGCCCCTTCGCCGCCGTACTGCCAGTGCTTGGAAACGGCCACGCGGGCACCGGCCGCTTCGGCGATCTTCCTGACCATGGCGATTTCCGCCTCGGTGTCGGTGTGGAAGGCGTTGATGGCAACCACCGGGTTGATTCCGGCCTTCTTGACGGTCTGGATGTGCTTGATCAGGTTGCAGGATCCGTCTTCCAACCAGGCCAAATTCTCCTCGAAGTACTCCTTGGGCAGCGGCTTTCCTGGAGGACAAGGCAGGGCGCCAGCGTTTATACCGTGCGACTTCAAAGCACGAATCGTGGCGGTAATTACCGAGACGTTGGGCGTGTTGCCGCTGTAGCGGCACTTGACGTTCCAGAACTTCTCGAAGCCGATGTCGGCACCGAAGCCCGACTCGGTGATGTGGTAGTCGGCCAGCTTCAGGCAAATCTTATCGGCCACCACCGACGACTGACCCACGGCGATGTTGGCAAACGGTCCGGCATGAACGAAACAGGGCTGGCCTTCCAGCGACTGCATCAGGTTCGGGTTGATCGCCTCGCGGAGCCAGGCGGTCATGGCGCCGGCCACGTCGAGGTCTTCGGTTGTGACCGGGTTGCGCTTCTTGTCGTAGCCCACCACGATGTCGCCCATCCGTTGGCGGAGGTCCTTCAGGTCGCTGAAGATGGAGAGAATGGCCATCACTTCGCTGGAGACGGCGATGCCGAACTTGCTCTGCATCATGAAGCCGTCCATCTTGCCGCCCATGCCGATGGTGATGTTTCGCAGGGCCTGGGCACAGTAGTCGATAATCCAACCCATCTCGATGTTGGTCGGGTCGAGGTCGAGGCGGCGAAGGCCGATCTTCTCCAGCCGGGCGTCGTCGTAGTTGCGCTCGTGCTGCATTCGGGCGGTCAGCGCGACCATGGCCAGGTTATGGGCGTTCATAATGGCGTTGATGTCGCCGGTCAGCCCCAGGGAGAATTCGGTGAGCGGAATGCACTGGGAGAGTCCACCGCCGGCCGCCGAGCCCTTGATGTTCATCGTCGGTCCGCCGGAGGGCTGGCGGATGCAGGCGACCACTTTCTTCTGCCGCTTGCCCATGCCCTGTAGCAGGCCCATGGTCGTGGTCGACTTTCCTTCTCCCAGCGGCGTGGGGGTTACGGCGGTTACCTCGATGAACTTGCCGTCCGGCTTGTCCTTGAGGCGGTCGAGAACCTTCATGTAGTCCACTTTGGCTATGTAGTTGCCGTGTGGCAGCAACTCGTCTTTCGAGATGCCCAAATCGTCGGCCAATTGGTAGCAAGTCTTCATGCGGGATTCTGCTTCCTCGGCGATTTCCCAGTCCGCATGTTTTGTCGGATCCAATGTCATTGAAAGCTCTCCTCGTCAAAAGTATGTTCGTGACAGCCTATTGATCTTTGCATAGTCAATGCGCGGCTCAAGGGGGTTCCGCCGGGGAACCG
>CAZDHN010000701.1:0-3418 GCA_964505115.1 uncultured Planctomycetaceae bacterium | reverse complement strand
GGGCTAACACGGACTGTCACCTGCTACCCAAAAACGCGTCGATTTGAACCAGGCCGACTCGACAGGGCTGGGGTGTCCGTAAGTACCGATGTCAGGGGGACTTATGGCATCGGCCGGAAGAGAAGCCGCGACAGGTGGTCTCGCTGGAAGTCTCGGAAAACGGCGTGCCTTCTACCCCGCGCGACCACCGGTCGCGGCTTTATAGGTGCGTCGCCGTCCCATGTGAGGGAAAATTTTCGCCAAAATACCCATCTGCCCCGTGTTGCTTTCCGCGAAGAGTTCGTATAAGGTACAGGCGATTCGTCTATTAGATCTGTTGCCTTGGGTGCGGGAATGGGCTTTTCCAATGGTGGCTTTGCGGGAACAGAGAGATTCTTTTGATCGTCGCGTGGTCGCCGGTCGGGCAAGTGCCGGCCGCTGGGCGGTTCGCGTATCGCTGATCGCTTTGTTTGTGGGCGCCTTTCTCGTCGGCTCGATCACGCTGGCTCAGGATTGGGCCAAAGCGATGTTCGATCACACCAGTCACGATTTTGGCACCGTCGGCCGCGGCGCAAAGGCCGAGCACTGTTTCTCGCTCGAAAACATCTATCTGGAAGACGCCCATATCGCATCGGTTCGATCCAGTTGCGGCTGCTCGACGCCGACGGTTTCCAAGCGAACGTTGAAGACCTACGAGACGTCCGAAGTCAAAGTGGCGATGAACACCGAGGCCTTTTTGGGACGCAAGGATGCCGTCATCACTGTTGTCTTCGACAAGCCCTTCCCGGCCGAAGTTACCCTGAAGGTACATACTTACATCCGTAGCGACGTTGTGCTGCAACCCGGCTCGGTGCAGTTCGGGTCGGTAAGCCAGGGTGCCAGCGTGCGGAAGAAGATCGGCGTCAGCTACGCCGGACGGCACGATTGGCGCATCAAGGACGTCGAGAGCAACAATCCGCATCTGGAAGTGCAGGCCATTGAGACCAGCCGCGAGCACGGTCGGGTGAGCTACGACCTCTGGGTGCAACTCAAAGCCGACACGCCGGACGGCTATATCAACGATCATATCACGCTGATTACCGACGATCCCGACCCCAATAAGTCGCGCGTGACGCTCGTCGTCGAAGGTGTTGTGGTTCCGGCGGTTGCGGTCCGGCCGTCGCCGCTGATGCTGGGGATTCTTCAAACCGGTCAAACGGTAACCAGGCAGTTGGTGATACACGGCAAGACGCCCTTCAAAGTCGTCGGTGTTACGTCCGCCGATAAGCGGCTGGCCTTCGTGGTCCCCAAGACGGCCAAGACGCTGCATCTGGTGCCCGTCACTTTCATCGCCGGTAACGAGCCGGGCAAGGTGACGTTGCGGATTCGCATTCAGACGGACCTGCCGGAGACCCCGGTACTCGACGTGACGGTCAACGCGCAAGTCGTGCCGCACGGTCCGGCCAAGCCCGACAATCGATTGTCCGGATCGCTGGTGGTGCCAGTCTCATGGAGTGGGCCCGGCCGTTAGAAGAAGAGCACGGCCGCCCAAGATGCTTGATCACATCACGGCGAAGTAGTTCTCCACGGCCCGGTCGAAATGTTCGGCGGACAGTTCCAGCGGGCTGTTGTCGTAGATGCAGTAGCTGCGGACTTGCAGTAGCAGGTCGCGGGGCTGGCAGAATCGCAACGGCCGATTGGCCTTCTTGTAGTGGGTCTCGATCAGGTAATCGACCAGTTCGCGCCGATACTCGAAACCCATCCGGGGCGCCATTATCTTGAATAGCTCGCGGAACTCGTCTGCCGTCGGATCGATCACCTCGATCTTGTAGGGAATACGCCGCAGAAACGCCTCGTCGACCAGATCGCGGGGCTCCAGGTTCGTGGAAAAAATGATCAATTGATCGAACGGTACGTTGATCTTCTTGCCGTTGGGTAGACTGAGGAAGTCGTAACGCTTTTCCAGCGGTACAATCCAGCGGTTGAGCAATTCATCGACTCTCATCCGCTGGCGGCCGAAGTCGTCAATCACCAGAATGCCGCAGTTGCTCTTCAGTTGCAGCGGCGCCTCGCTGATGCCCGTCGAGGTGTTGATCGTCACCTCCAACGCCGACATCGTCAACTCGCCGCCGGTCACGATGGTGGGCCGGCGAATCCGAATCCAACGCTGATCGATCTTGCGGTCGTCCAACAGGCCGCTGTGCAACTCGGGGGGCAGTTCGTCATGATTCACCGGGTCGTACAAACGGATGATCTCGCCGTCGACCGTAATCGCCCGAGGTATCCAAATGTACTTACCAAACGCCGCGGTGGCACGCTCGGCAATGCTCGTCTTGCCGTTGCCGGGCGAGCCGAAAAGGAACAGCCCTCGGCCCGAGTTGATCGCCGGACCGAGCCGCTTCAACATCTGCTTGTTCAGGACGAGGTCCTCGAAGGCCGCGTGCAGGTCCTTGGAGGTCGGGTGCTGCTTGTTCAGCGATTGAGAATGAACGCTGGCGATGTAGTCGGCCAAGGAAACGGGCGCGGCGCCGAAATAGGTGCAGTGTTGCGAGTAGCGCCTCGCTCGCTCCCGGCCTATGTCGGTCAACTGATACCGATAATCGTTCATCGGGGCGGAACCCTTATGGACGACCAGTTGATCGTTTTTCATGGTCCAAAGCAACTCGTCGAGCAACACGAAGGGAAGCCTTATCTGATCGGCGATGTCGCGACCCGTGGCGTCGCCGCGCGAAAGCAGATACTTCAGCGCCAGCGCTTCCACCTCGCTGTCGGTCAACTGGGCGGCATGAAAGGAATCCGGCTCGACCGGCACGAAGTTGTTTATTAGGTGCTCCCGATCCTCGACTTCCTCTTCAACCGCCATTCCAACTTCCGGTCCGCTACCCGGCTCGCGCTTGCCCACCGTCAGACTATTGATTCGCTCCAAGAGCGAGTCGAGTGCTCCGTCCTGGGATGGAGTATCGTGGTCGGGTTCGGTGGCGGCCAACGCGGTCAGCGAGTCTTCGCCGTCACCGTGTCCGGCCAAACGCGCTAGAAGGTTTTTGTCGGTCGGATCAGCCATTGGATGTGTCGAGGTTGCGCTTCGTGGAAAAATAAACTTGCAGTAGCCACGGTTGGGAAACTGGCAATGTAAACTTAGGTCTCCCCGCCTAAAGGTCAAACCATGACGGTCCGGAAGTGTCGGCGGTCCGGATATTACCGATTGAATTGCCAATTAGTATGACATCGCCACTTTCGGGATGGATACCATGCGTAAGTGCTTACCCCCACTGGGCTTGCCCCGGTGGAAACAGGGTTTGCAAACTAGAGACGCGAGTTCCGCCCTTCTGTCCGGTCTCCGCTCGCTTCCGCCGAAGGCGGAAGCGAGCGGAGACCGGACATGGCACGAGCGTCGTGATGTAGTTTTCAAACGCCAATCCACCGGGGCAAGCCCAGCGATTTTTTCGGCAAGCTTAATTGG
>CAZDHN010000700.1:0-3419 GCA_964505115.1 uncultured Planctomycetaceae bacterium | reverse complement strand
TCCACGGCGACGGCCGCTCTGGGGAATCCGCTGGTTTTTGAAGGAAAGGCCGGTCTGGCCAAGGGTAAACATATTGTGTTTATCGCCAGCGATCACGAGTACCGCTCGGAAGAAACGCTGCCGGCGCTAGCCCGAATCCTGGCCAAGCACCAAGGCGGCAAATGCACGGTGCTGTTCGGCGTGGACGACAAGGGCGTGATAGTACCCGGCCAATCGAACGTACCGGGCCTGGAAGCGCTCCGCACGGCCGACCTGATGGTGATATTCACCCGATTCCAAAACTTGCCGGACGAGCAGATGCAGCTTTTCGTCGATTACCTCAACCGCGGCGGACCGATCGTCGGCTTGCGAACGGCCACGCACGCCTTCAACATTCCGGCCGGCCGGAAGTTCGCCAAGTATTCCAACGGATACGCGGGCAAGGACTACGAAGGCGGGTTCGGGCGTCAGATTCTCGGCGAGAAGTGGGCCGGCCATTATGGGCGGAACCATAAGGAGAGCACCCGGCTGGACATTGTGCCCGAGCGGGCCGATCATCCGATTCTACGCGGAGTGAAGAAGATGTGGGTTCAGGCCGGCGGCTACAATGCCGACCCGCTCCAGCCGAGCGAAGTCCTGGCTATGGCTCAGCCGCTCGTGGCAATGGAGCCCGATTCCGCGTCGAACCCTGAATACAAACCGGTTCCCGGCGCCTGGACGCGGAGTTACAAAGGCACGTCGGGCAAGTCTGGCCGCGTGTTCACCAGCACCTACGGGGCCTCGAACGACATCGAAAACGAAGGCTATCGCCGCATGCTAATCAACGCCTGCCTTTGGGCGATGGGCCTCGAAGACGCGATTCGCGCCGACGCCGACGTCAGCCTCGTCGGACCCTACAACGCCACCTGGCGGAAAGAGCACGGCCAGCGTCGCGAGGGCCTGAAGCCCCAAGACATGGCCGGCTGGGATTCGCCCATCGTGCCGCTGCAAAAATAGTTTTTCCCTCAGCCCCCGGCGGAGCCGGGGGCTGAGGGAGGAGAATGCGGCCGACCGCGCAACTTTGGAATAGATGATTCCCACCCGGCCGTCGATGCTGACGCCCATCAATGGCCGCAGTTTAGTGTTCCCTAGAAAGACAACGAAGGAACACTGATCTTCGCTGATTGTTTTCACCACGACACTTCGTACTTCGACATTCCTTGTTCGATATTCGATATTCAATTCATCCCCGGATACCGCTTCCGATAACTCGTTGCATATGGACTACTTGCGACTAATTCAACGGTATTGGGGCAAGCCCGACCGCTAAAGCTTGTGGTCCAGTGCCCCGCCGACCGGCAGCCACAAGCAGTTGTTCGCCGAGACGGGGTCAAGTATTGCCTGAATCCGGCGAATTCAGGGACACTTCACGAATCAACGTATATGCGATTTCTGACGGCCCACCAAGCACTTACGGCAATTGTCGCCCCTCCAGGCACGACCAAATACCCGTTGACTCCAAGGCCGTTCTCGGGGATACTCCCGACCTGTAATTCTGGCCGGATTACCACTTTGGCCATACATACGCCCCGCTTGCGGAAAGAGGAACCTTTGTGTCGGTCGCCGATTATGACAACCTGGAGCAATATTGTCTGGACGTTGCCCGGCGTGCCAAGCGTGCGTCGGCCAAGTTGACCTGCCTGACTGGTGCCCAAAAGAACGCCTGGCTCAAGCGTAGCGCGGCATTGCTGGTCGAGCGATCGAGCGCCCTGGCCGAGGCAAATCAACTGGACCTGGCCGCCGCGCCCGATTTCGGCTTGAGCGACGCCCAGATCGATCGGCTGCGGCTGACTCCCGAGCGGATCGACGGGATTGCCGAAGCGCTGGAAGAGGTGATCATCTTGCCGAACCCGGTGGGCGAGGTGATTTCGTCGTCGATTCGCCCTAACGGGCTGGAGGTACGGAAAGTTAGGGTATCGCTGGGGGTGATCTTCTTTATTTACGAATCGCGGCCGAACGTAACGGCCGACGCCGCCGCGTTGTGCGTGAAGAGTTCCAACGCGGTGATACTGCGCGGGGGTAAGGAGGCGGCCCATTCCAGCGCCGCCATTGCCCAAGTTATGGCCGAAGCGGCCGCCGAAGTCGGTCTTCCGGCCGACGCCGTTCAACTGGTGAGTACCACCGACCGGGAGGCGGTCGGCCATTTCCTCAACATGCCCGAATTCATCGACGTGGCAATACCCCGGGGCGGCGAGGGCCTGATTCGCCGCGTTTCCGAGGAAGCCAAGATGCCGGTGATCAAGCACTACGCCGGCAACTGCCACGTTTACATAGACAAGGCGGCCGACCCCGATTTGGCCGAGCGGTTGACCGTCAACTCGAAGTGCCAGCGGATGGGTGTTTGCAACGCGGCCGAATCGCTGGTGATACATGCCGACGTAGCCGGCACGCTGTTGCCGTCAATCGCGGCGGCGCTGATCGACCGGGGGGTCGAGATCCGTGGCGACGCGCGGACCAGAAAATGCGTACCCCAGGCCGTCGAAGCGACCGAAGAAGACTATAAGACGGAATACCTGGGGCCCCTGATATCGGTAAAGGTGGTCGATTCACTGGACGAGGCGATCGAGCACATCAACCGATCGAGTTCCGGGCACACCGAAGCGATTGTCACGAGCGAGCTTAACGCGGCCCGCGAGTTTGCCAGCCGAATCGACAGTTCGGCCGTAATGATCAACGCCAGCACGCGGTTCAACGACGGCGGCCAGTTTGGGCTAGGCGCGGAGATCGGCATCAGCACCGACAAGTTCCACGCCCGGGGGCCCTGCGGCATAAACGAGTTGACCAGCTACAAGTACGTCGTTTACGGCGACGGCCAAACCCGCGAGTAACCACAACTTCACAGCCTTCCGACTTCCGACTTCCCAGTTCCGACCTATTGAAGAGGACATTGCGATGGGCGACGACGTGCTTAGCCAGGTGGAAGTGGAGAGCCTGCTCAGCGCGATGGGCGACGGCCAGGGTACGGCGGGCACTCCGGCCGACTCGGGGCCCGCCCCCGGCAAGCCGAGTGAGAAAATCGCCTCCTACGACTTCAAGCGTCCCGAGCGAGTCGGCAAGGAGCAGATGCGCGCGTTGCAGACGCTGCACGAAGGGTTCGGACGCAACTTCGCGGCCGAGCTTTCGGCAATGCTTCGCCGCATGGTCGAGGTGAAGCTGACGAGCGTCGACCAACTGACCTATAGCGAGTTCGTCTTCAGCCTGGAGAATCCCACCTGCTTCAACCTGCTCAAGGCCGAGCCGCTGGAAGGCAACCTGATCCTCGACATCAACCCTTCGATCCTCTACCCGGTTATCGACCGGCTACTCGGCGGAGGTCGCGAGGGCGGCGCGATGGCCCGTCGCCCCTTAACGGAAATCGAACTGCGGCTGGTTTCCCGAGTAACCAACCTGTTCCTCAGCGA
>CAZDHN010000699.1:0-3425 GCA_964505115.1 uncultured Planctomycetaceae bacterium | reverse complement strand
CCAGTCAGTCGGGCTCTGCTGGCGAGTAACCCGATCGAACGAAGGGAAGGGTCGTGTTTTCCATTTGGAACCGCGACCCTTTCGCTTTTTCAGTCTTTGTTCTGAAAACGCAGCCTAATGTTGGCGATCCCGTGGCCCAGCTACGCTTCAACCGGATGAACCATAATTACTTCTCCGGTCTGACGACAATTAGAATTCCCGGCTGAGGGCAATGTTGGAGGCGGTCGGGTAGACTATCGCAAGTCTCTCCGCGAAAGGGGTTTGCGATGGTCACGGATCGGCAGGTGAAGCGGTTGTGGCGGTGGTTGTCGTCGGGGAAGACGTTAGCCCAGGCGGCGGACAAGGAAAACATGGACGAGAAGACGGCGAGGAAGTATAGGCAGCTTTAGGATGCTCCCGGCCTGGAGGCCAAGACGCTGTTTGAGTGGATTCAGGGGAAGTATCCGGGGCAGTTCGACGACTCGCGGTTGCGTAGCTTTCAGCGAGGCGTGAAGCGATGGCGAGCGACGGCGGGTCCGACGAAGGAGGTGTTCTTCAGCCAGGTGCATCATCCAGCAAGGCTATGTGCCTCGGATTTCACCCACATGAAGAGCTTGGGGGAGCCGTTGAGGTCTTCGAGGCGATGTCTCTCCGTCGGGTGCCACTCGGTGGACTGCAGTTTGGCTGGTACATCGCCCGCTAGATGGTAGATCTATTTCGCCGCCGGCTCGATTTGGCTGGCTTCCACGCCGTTGTCCGAGGAAACCAGCAGGACGGGCTGGCCGTTCAGAATGGTGGTTGCCAGGCCGCCGATGGCCGCGCCGTACTCGAAACGGTCGACCATTTTACCGTCGGCGGCGACTATCTGTATGGAGCCGTCGGCCGCGACCACCAACCACTGCCCCGGACCGGCGGCCGAGATATTGCCCGGCGTGATCGGCTCGACCGGCTTCTCGTGGATTCCGGAGGGCAGTTCGTGTTCCCAAAGTCCCTTGCCATTTCGGTCGAAGCCGATGAACAGGTTGGTGCCCAACTGCATTGGCGACAGGCCCGACAGTTCCGATTTCCCGTCGCCGTCGAGATCGGCGGCCGCGACCCAGAGCACCATACGGTTGGGCACCGGTATGTCGGCCTGCCGCTCGCCCTTTGCGTTGAACACGGAAAGCGCGCCCCGGCTGCTTGCGCAGAGCAGCCTGCTCTGGTTCTTCTCGTTGGGACCGTCGATCGCCAGGCGGAGCACGGTCTCGACCGTCCGGTTCGACCAGATACGCCGGCCCTCCAACGAGACACCCTGCACGCCGACGATGCCCCGATAGCCCACGTATAGCTCGGGCGTGCCGTCGCCGTCGAGGTCGCCCATCTGCACGTCGGTTATGCCGGCGTGCGGGCTTTCCAGCGCATCCTTGGGGAAGCTCAGCAGCGGCTTCCAATCCTGATCGAAGAGGTGGAACTGCTGCATCCCCGGCGCCGAGCCGGCATAATACCGCTTGCCGTCGGGCGTAACACGCGTGCGAAGGAAACTGATCGCCTCGCGTGGCGGAAGCCCGAGATCGTAGGTCGCCACCGGCTTGCCTTGCGCGTCGAGTTCGACAACTGATTTCCAGGCTTCGATGACCATAATCCTCGTGGCTCCGTCGGCGCCCGGCACCAACAATATATTGCCGGGGTTCTTCAACTCGGTGCACTTCCAGAGCGGCTTGAGCTTGAACGTTTTCGGCTCGCTGCGCGCGGCGACTTTCGCCCGGGGAATTTCCTGGCTTTGGGCCAATGGGCCTTCACCCGCCGCCGCTTTTTCGATCATCTCCTCGCGCTGCTTCTGTCCCTCTTGGTACTTCGCCAGCGGTTCGGCGTAGATGTTCTTGCCGGCCAGCAGTTTTTCCAGTTTACCGACCAGCAAGTCGGCTAGTTTCGGGTTGCCGCCGATTTCAAAATCCTGCACGATACCGTCGGGCCCCATGATGAACATGGTCGGAATGCCGGTTATCTTGAAACCGGCCGAAAGCTGCTGCAAGTCGCGGACAATGGGGACGGTGACCTTCAACTCCTCGAACATCTTGGTGAGTTTCTTATCTTCGATGTCCGTCCGGTCGACGCTGACCGCCAGGAAGGCAAGCTTGTCGTTGTCTTTGAACTGCTGGTAGACCTTTTCCAGATTGGGGAGGCTCATTCGACACGGCCCGCACCAACTGGCCCAAAAATCCATCACCACGATCTTGCCGGCCAGCGACTTCGGCGTGACGAACTTGCCGTCGAGGCTTTCGAAGGTGAAGTCGGGAACCGGCTTGCCCAGCAACTGGGCCGGATGCGGCGGCATAAAGAACTTGACGATCTCGGCCTTCTCCGGAGTCTCGAACTGGAAGGCCTTCTCCTCGACCCGGCCGTTGAGTTGTGCTCCGGCAAAATCGGCTTCCAGCGAGACGCGATCCAACTGGCGGTCCGGGCCGACCATGCGGCGGAACTCGTCGGTGGGCATCTCCATGCGTCGCAACACCAGCGTTTCCTGATCGATCCAGAAGACGACCGTCCCGTCGGGCCGCTTGATCTTCACGCGGTAGTAGTCGCGCTCGCCCAGCTTGCCCGGCTCGACCAACTCCGGCTTCTCGGCCCCGTGCAAGAAGGCCCTCAACGGATCCTCGACCAGCAACAGCACCAATTGCGGCGAAGGGCCGGCGAAGCCCTGCGATATTGCCGCGCTTAGAATCTTGTCGGAGTATATCGTGCGGATGTCCAACTGCTCGGGAGCCTTGCGGACGAGCACCTGATCGGGCAGGCTTAGCACGGCCGCCCTAATCTCATTGCCGTCGCTAACCAGCATCCCCTGGTATACTTGCAGGCGAATCTTGTTCGGCCGAACCATGCTGACCGAGAAATCGACCGACTGATCGATTTTTTCGTCGCCGGCGGCAGCTTGCAGCCGGACCTTGCCGGCGTCGGCGTAACTGGTGCATTTCTTGTAGGCGTCGACCATCGCCTTCAGAGCATCCAACCCGGTCTTGGGCTGCCCGGCGTCGGGCGGCTGTCCTTCGGCGTCCGGGGCGGCCGCGTCCGGCGTCTCCGGCTTGTCCGCCGCCGGTTTCTTGCCGCAACCGGTCCAACAGACAATCGAAATACTCAGAAATAGCGCAACCGCGCCTCGCGTAACGGTGGTTCTCGACAGGCACATCATCCCATTCACCCTTTCAATTCCATGTTCGGAAAACTGCAACCCCCGATTATTCGCAAACTGGCCCCTCACGTAAAGCTCGACTTCTTGACCGGACGTTGGATGGACCGATAAAATGAACTTGGACGTCCCCTTGCTTGCTTGCCCCGTCTTTGTAGAGCTGCCATCGTGCCAGTAGTAGGCATTACGAGGGGAGACCAAAAGGCGATCGACACGCCGGAGAAAATGTGGTTCATCCGGTTGAAGCGTAGCTGGGCCACGGGATCGCCAACATTAGGGTGCG
>CAZDHN010000698.1:0-3426 GCA_964505115.1 uncultured Planctomycetaceae bacterium | reverse complement strand
GACGCGGACGCAACGGGATCGGGCTGAGGCAGGAGATCGACGGGTCCCGATAGATCAACTCCTTGTTGCCGAACCGATCGATCCAATAGATACCACGGTTCTTGACGTGCCGGTCGTACACGCAGAGATAATCTTCCTCGCTCAGCGGCCAGGCCGTTCCGTAGATGGACAACTGGCGGATATTCCCCTTTCCGGCGGACGACTCGGGAAACGGCACGTCGGGCGTTAGCCGGGTGAGCTGCGACATCGCGCCGTCGTCTTCAAGGCGGTAATCGATCAGCACCAGGGAGCCGAACGCCTGGCCGTGGTGAGCGCCAGTCGTTGCAACGTACTTGTGCGAGCCGGGTATCGCGCGGATGCTCATCTCCATCCAGGGCCGACTTGCTCGGTCGTTTGGATAGTTTCCGTGGAAGGAGCGCGGGTCGCGGCCGTCGGGGTAGCAACTCCAGATGTGGTGGGCGACGTTCGTGTCGCGGTCGACGTAGTCCCAGCGCGTGTAGACGATCATGCCGTTGTTGTCGACGCTCGGTTGCCACTCGTGCGTTTCGTGGAAGCTGAGGCAGATCACGTCGCTGCCGTCCGGCTCCATCGAGTAGAGCGTATAGACCGGGCAGTTCCGGCCACAACGCAAATAGCCGCCGCGCCGCTCGGTAATGAAGGCGATCCGGCCGTTGGGGAGGAAGCAGGGGTCGAAATCGTTCGTCGTGCCGTCGGTCAACTGGACCAGACCCGTACCGTCGACGTTCACCTTGAAGATGTGGTAGGAGCACTCCGGCGTCCACTCGTAGGCGGTCGCGCCCTGGTACTTGGCGTAGGCCTTGGCCTCGCTATAGGCGAAGAGGATCGTGCGTCCGTCGTACGACAGTTCGGGCGAGAGGAAAGTTCCGCCCTGCAACTTCCGACCGGCCAGGCGACCCTTCTCCACCACCGAGTTCGCCAACAGATCGACCGCCCGGGGATTGGGACCGAACGGATCGTGCAGCACGTACAGCCCGCCGCCCGGCTTGGCGTTACAGCCGTAGTACTGGTCGCACATGTGAAACACACCGACCGAGTCGTGCCGCTTGAGGAAGAGGATCTTGTCCATCTTCAACAGCGGATTGCAGAAGGCTATCTGCCTTAGCAACGATCGAGCTTCGAGATAGACCTGCCGGCGAATGTCCCCGGACGGCTTGTCGGACTTCTCGAGCTTCGCCAGCCGGGCGTCGAGCGTTGCGAGCTTGGCCAGCGACGGCCCGAGCCGCTTGGCGTCGGCGCCGCTGCGAACCCGCTCGGCCAACTCTTTTGCGCGATCGATCACGCTGCGCGAGTGGGCCAATCTAAAACCGCTGCCGGCGGCCAGGGGCGGACGGCCGCTCTTGGCATATTGCTGGGCCGCCGTCATCACGTCTTTGTCGAGCGTGCCGGGATACGAGTACCGGTTGACGCTCTTCTGGTCGGCCGGCTTGCCCAGGGCAATGTTCTTCTTAGGATCGTCGACGGCGTAAACCTCGACCTCGTCAAGCGCGAACGAACAGCGACCCGGTATGTGCAGCCGGACGACTTGCGCGGTGACGTTCTTGCTCTTCAGATCGACGACCAGCGGATCGTTATTCTTGATGCCGCCAAACGGCGTGCCATCGTGTTGATACACGAGGTTGAGCTTGGCACAGTCGGCCGTGTCGGCCGTCAACACTTGAATGTGTCGCGGCCGCGTCATCTTGCCATCGACGCGGTTGTAGATGACAACGCGATCAAGTATGCAGGGCTTGCCCAAGTCGACCTGCCACCAGGCGTCCTGCTCGCTGCTGGCGGTGTGGAAGCCCCAACGACCGTTTTTGATTCCATCGCAACCGCCGCCGGCGTCCTGGGTGGTGGTTACGCCCTGGGCGTTCCGCTTTGGCGACGGGGCCGGCGTGGCCTTTTGCGGACTGCCTGCCACCGTGAATTGCGCGTCGTGATCGATCCAGTCGGCCTCGACCAAAACGCGAATCGGTTGGCTATCGTCGGCAACCGCAATTGCGGCAACCGCAATGAAGAGCAGGCCGATACCCGGTTGGGCACAACGCCGGAGAAGACTGCAAAGCGAGTTCATCGCGGGGCCTCCATTGCTTCAGTTTGTCGGGCGGGAATCTGGTGCTCAAGATCGCCTAAAGTAACAGGTTTGTATTGCGCGGTAGGCTGAGAAACTAACTACATATTCTAGCCGCTTACCCACCCGCTTGCAAGTGGGCCCAGTTCTTCGCGGGAGAACTGCAAAATCACGAAATGGGAGGGCGAGGCTCCTGCCGAGGCGGGAAGTAAAAAGGAATGCCCTGGCAAATTCGGCTCGGCGGGAGCCTCGCCCTCCCGAAAAACCCGACAATGCAGTTCTCCTGCATTCTTCGCGGTTTCCTTCAGAGCTTACTGGCGTCTATCACCTGGCCATCGCGGCGGTTGGCAAGTTTGGCATGGATGTCCGGTTCAATCGCGTAACGAATCGAACGGACGGAGCCGTCGCAGAGAACGATGTTGAAGCCGCCCGGATGGGCGCTGCCGAAGCCATCGTATCCGAAGCCGCCGTAGCCGGGGCGATCCTGGGCCGGCCGGGGATAGCCGGGGTACGCGGACCGATGGTGGTCGTTGTTGAAGCCGACGTAAATGTTCTCGTTGTCAGCGCCGTCCCCGCCGTCGGCGTAGCGGTCCGGGCTGAGGTACTTTTCACCAATCAAGTAGGTGTTGCTCGCCCCGTCACGGACCCGGGCCAAGCTGACCTCGCTACGCTGGTAGCATATTCCCGTGTAGGTCGCCGCCCACTGGTATGTGTTCTGCTGCTGTTGCCACCACGCCTCGTCCTCGCCTTGATGAACGTCGGAGGGCCCGGGGACCCAGGTTTGTGCCGTGTCGCCGGCGTTGACGGCGTAGTCGGTTCTTGCGCCCAGGTCGATCCTCAACGGCGAGTCGGCCACCGTACGGTAGTTTGCGTGGCCGTCGTAATAGGCGACGGCCCGACGGCGAGTGGGACAGATGAACATGCCCAGCGGCGTCTTGCAGCGCTGGATGATGGCGTCGGTGCGATCACTGTCCGGCAGCCCCGCCCCCGCATTGCGAAGCGCGGACTGCTCAATGTAGTCGAGGATGTTGTAAGCCCAGCCGCCGGGTTGGTCCTTGCCCGTGCCGCGATCTGGCTCGCCGACCCACAGGTATCCCCAGCCGCCCGAGGGGAAGCGGCTGAAGGCTTCATGGTGTTGGAGCATCGCCAATCCCAATTGCTTGAGATGGTTCTGGCATTGCAGGCGCCGCGCCGCTTCGCGGGCCGACTGCACCGCGGGAAGCAACAGCGCAATCAGAATGCCGATGATGGTGATCACCACCAAAAGCTCGACGAGGGTAAAACCGTGAGGGGCGAGGGGAGTACGGCGTGTGCCCCGTCCATCGGCGGCAGGAACTACTCTAGCAGGGAACGCG
>CAZDHN010000697.1:0-3445 GCA_964505115.1 uncultured Planctomycetaceae bacterium | reverse complement strand
CCGCTCGATTTTCCCAAGCAGACCAGTTTGCGGGTGGGTGGCTGGAGTTACACCAATGGGAAGCCGGCCTACGGCGTCAACGGCGAGAACCTTCAGGCGTTTCTGGACCACATGCGAACGCACTACGTCAACGCGCCTTGGGCCAGCGCGGGCGCGATGATGCGTTTCGCGGTCACCGCCGACGGCAGCGTGAAGCTCGACACCGGGCAGTTCGACGACTGGTTGCGGCAGTGGCCGGAGGCTCGCGATTTCATGGTCTTCCTGGCGATTGGCGACTATTCGCGGCCGGGTGGCCGAAGATTCCGGGGCACCGAGGTCGGCTCGCCCGAGTTCGACCGGCTGGTGGGCGCCTGGATTTCCGCCTGGGTTAAACACCTGCGTAGCAAAGGTGTTTCGCCGAACCGGCTCTCGCTGCACATCCACGACGAGCCGCACGAGGGCACCGACGTTGCGGCGCTGCTGGCCTGGGCCAAGGCGATCCGGGCGGCCGAGCCGGAGGTTGTGCTTTGGGTAGACCCCACCTATCGCAATCCGGCCAAGGCGCCGGTCGAACTGTTCGAGGCCTGCGACGTCCTCTGCCCGAACCGGCCGATGTGGCTGGCCAACCGCAAGGCGTTCGAGCGAGTCTATCTGGATCAGAAGCAAAAGGGGCGACGGCTTCAATCCTACTCGTGCAGCGGCCCGGCCAAGTTGCTCGATCCGTACAGTTACCACCGGCTCCAGGCCTGGCACTGCTGGCATTACGGCGGCAACGGTTCGTACTTCTGGGCGTTGGGCGACAATAGCGGCAGCTCGTCGTGGAACGAGTACCTGGCCCGCGGCGGACCCTACACGCCCTTGTTCATCGACGAGAAGAACATCGTGGCCGGCAAGCACATGGAGGCGATTCGCGAGAGCGCTGAGGATTACGAGTATTTCGTGATGCTTCGCGCCGCGGTTGATCAGGCCAAGGCCGCCGGCCGTTCGGACGCCGCCGTCGCTCGGGCGGAAACTCTGTTGAAGACGGCCGCCGGTGAGGTATTGGACGGTCCCGACGTGGATCAACTCCGCTGGCACGCTCCCAAAGACCGCAGCCAGGCCGACGCGATCAGAGTGCGGCTACTCGAAGCGCTCGTGTCGCTACGGTAACCGTGGGCGCGGCTTTCAGCTTTCAGCTTTCAGCTTTCAGCTTTCCGCTTTCCGCCTTCAGCTTTCCGCTTTGAAAGGGCTGAACTCCGTGTCGTCGTGCTCGCCGTTGGCGATTTGGCGGATGTCGTCGCGGGCGGCGAAGAAGGCCTCGACCACTTGGGGGTCCCATTGCTTGCCGGCCCCGGCGCGGAAGATGCCGTCGATCTTTTCGTCGGGCATGCCCTTTCGATAGGGACGGTCGCTGCTCATGGCGTCGAAGGCGTCGGCCACGGCGACGATCCGGGCGGAAAGGGGGATCTCTTCCGCCGGCAGTTGATGTGGATATCCGCCGCCGTCCCACGATTCGTGATGGTGCAAAACGACCGGCAACACTTCGTCGAGTTTCTTCAGGTCCATCAGAATTTTGTGGCCGATGTCGACGTGGCGCTTGATGTGCTCGTACTCTTCGTCGGTCAGCTTGCCCGGCTTGCGAAGCACGTTGTCGTCGATGCCGATCTTGCCGATGTCGTGCAGCAGCCCGGAAAGGTAGAGCGTGTCGATCATCTTGTCGTCACAGCCAAGTTCCCGGGCGAGCCGGACGGCCACTCGGGCAACCCGATCGCTGTGGCCGCAGGTGTAGGGGTCCTTGGCGTCGATTGCGGAACTGAGCGCGCGGATTATTCCGGCGAGCAGTTCCGACTGTTGCCGGTAGAGTTCGATGTTGCCGCTGTGTATGCCCAGTATGGCCCCCACCGAACTGAGCAGGCTGGCCTCGACCGTGCCGAACTCGCCGTCGTCGCGATGGTTGAAGGCGGCCAGGTGACCGAAGACATTCTCGCCCTCCGACAAGGGGACGGCGATCATCTGGCGGACCTCCGGGCAGGGCCAGGAGTCTTCCTTGGTGATCGCCAGATTCGCCACCAGCGGCCGGTTCGCGCCGCGGAGTCCCAGGCGGTCGATCAACTGGTTGAACTGCTCGTTGTCGACCGGACATTGACCGAAGCTCAGCAGCATCTCTTTTGATTTGGCATCCTGGCCGGACATTCCCTCGTCGGCGTCGAGCGGAACGATCTGGATGGCCATCCCCTTGGCCGGCAACACTTCTTCGAGCCACTCCAGCGCCACCCGAGCCAAATCGGCGTCGCTCATCGAGAGCTTCAGGTTCTGGGTGAGCCGGTAGAGCAGGCTGATTTCTTCGTAAGTGGAAGCAAGATGTACCGAAAGGCTTTCGGCCTCTTCCTCCATCTCCAGCACGCGCTGCCGGCTGGTCTCTTGCTCCAGGACGAGAGTGCCCATCCGCTGGAGCACGTCGGCCGGCCAGGGTGTCTGGCATCTGGCCCAGTCGGACGCCCGCGCCCAATCCAAATGGAGGTTCGCCGCGGACTGGGCAATATCCTCGTCAATGCCGATCGGACGGCTGACGAACATCGAGGCCGCCACGCGGCTCGTGCCATCGGGGCTCTCCAGGGGCAACGCCAGGACGAGGAAGGGATCTTCGTCGTCGATGAACTCGGGCCGGTTGCGGCGGGCGACCTGGCGGCATAACTCCGCTCGGAGACCCCAATCGAGAGTCGGTTGGTCCGCCGCCGCGTGCAGAAGCTCACCCGACGCGCCGTCCAGCACGCTGAAATCCGTCCCAAAACCCCGCTTCAAGAGCTGGCTAACGGCCGGATCCAAAGTGGTCGAAGAGCCTTCTTCGGCAGTCTGGCTATCGGGTGACAGTAATTCGCGGGAGACTGACATCAAAGGCAAGTTCCATTAGATGGCGAACGGACGCGTATTTCCATACATTGGCGTTTCGCAAAAACCCTACGGGAACTTTAGGTCACTAGCGGCCGGTAGGCAAAGCCACTTGCCCACAATACGTGGCCCCCCATCGCCCCGGAAGTGGACGTACCGAGACTCCAGGGCCGGGCTGTAGCGATTGTGCCAAGAAAAGCAGGCACCGTGGCGGAAAAGTCGTCCCCAATTGACTGTTGCGGTGCCAATTGCGCCGCGGCAAAGTTGCGATCCCCCGCGACGTTACACCCATAAAGCCGCGACCGTTGGTCGCGCGCGGGCCAAGCCCCAGTACCGGAAGGAGCTATTGTCGCTGATCCGCGTTCATTGGCGGTTGATTCCGTCCCTGGTATACATGGGAACTGTGCGCAAGGAAATGACGAAACCTGCCACGGATCAAACACGGATCAAACACGGATAGGTGTTTTGGGTCAGTTGGATACAGAGCGTGAGTGAAGTGCTGGATATTGGAAAAAGACGCCGGAGGAACACTAATCTTCGCTGATATGACAGCGCCACTTCGACGACTTCGAGATGACGCCACCGGGCTTGCCCCGGT
>CAZDHN010000696.1:0-3456 GCA_964505115.1 uncultured Planctomycetaceae bacterium | reverse complement strand
ACCCTAATGTTGGCGATCCCGTGGCCCAGCTACGCTTCAACCGGATGAACCTGAAGGTTGATAGAGCAGCCCAGACGGCCATATTATGCCGGGCGAGAGCGGTTGACGCAACCGGGCTAAGGAAAATCAACCTTTGCCGGGTTCGGGCGGGGTGGGCGGCTCGGTCTTGGTTGGGGCCGGCGGAAGTTGCGGCAGTCGGTCGAAAAGCGCGCCGATGTCGCGACCGTCGCTGGCCGCGCCGGCTGCCGGGTTGTCGGGCGTGCCAACACCCAAAGCGTAGTCGGCCGCGGCATGCTCGCAGAGCGGCTTGGCCGGATCGGGGACTCGCTGCCACTCGATCAGGCCCTGGCTTGGCAGGTTCTCGCGCTCGGGCCCCCAATGCGATCGCCAGGCGTCGAATTTGATCTGTTCGGGCGGGGTCTTGGAATTGAGGTAGGAGATTCGCCAGAACGGATCGAACCCCTGGTAGAAGTTGCGATCGCCGCTCCAGGCAATTTGAGCGAAGAACTCGTCCTTGCTCTGCCCGCCCTCCTGTTCGATCAAGGGGCTGCCGGCTGCCGCCGTGAGGATACTGTCGGCACAACTCATTCTCGCCGGCAGCGGGCGCGCGGCAAATTGGCCGGTTGCCAGACGGCAGAAGCCGCCGCGCGTTATCGCCGTCAGATGTTGCAGATCGATTTGAATCGACTCGCCGGACTGGGGAACCCTGCCGTTGCCCGTCAGCCAAAGAAATCGTTCGCCGGTAATCAACAGCCCGTTCTCCCAACTCAGATCGAGCGGTTGCAGGTGTTCCAGGCGAACGAACACCGCCTCTCCCCGGGCAATGCAATCGACCAGTTCCAGGCGGATCGGTTGTTCGGCGCTGGAGGGCTCGTCGCGCATTACAACGTCGGCCGCCGGCGCCGCGCGGAAGCGGAAGAAGGCCACGTCCTGGTGATATGAAGATAGCGGCTCCGAAGCGTTGCGGATCGTCAGCGAGCATTGCTCCAAGCGCAGCTTTTCCGCCTGCCCGGTCTCGAACAGCGACCATCGCTGGGCCGGCACGCCGCGCGGTACGTCTAACTCCAGTGCCACGTTGACCATTGTGAGCCGGCTGCCCGTCAGCACGAACATGCCGCGAGGACACTTGACCGGGTCGGGCTCGACGGGCCGAAATACGACAATCGGGCGGAACCCTTCGCCGGCGCGAACGGTGATCCGGCTCTTATCAAGCGCGATCGGTTTCTCTTCGCGACGACCGTTGTAACGCAACTCGATAACGTCACCGCTGACCGCCGCGCTGATTGCGGCGCCCAGCGAGGCGAACTCATGCGCGCCGCTACCATCGGCACTTACGGCAAGCACGCCCGAACGCTTTGGCGGCGGCTCGGTTGCAGGTCCTTTTTCGCTGGAACCGGAGGGCAGGCCGGCGGCGGCCGTCAACTCACCCCGGCCTTGATTGTCCAACGCGGCCACGCGCATGCCGGACGATATCGACTCGGCGGCCGAAATGCCTCCCTGTTCACCCTCGACGCGCAGTGCGGCTCCGGCTTGATCGGCGGCACGCCCGACCAGCGGATTTGGCCCGGCGGGTTCGGCCGGAACGGGTTTGGACGCCGGCGGCGCATCCGCGGGTTCCGTCGGCATCGGCGACTCGGCGGGAACATCGGCGCGTGAATCGGTCGAAGAACCGTTTTGTTTCTGGGCCGTACCTTCGGCTGCAACCGGCGGTTCGCTCGTCGGCGGCTTGGGCGCGGCTTCCGTCGGCGTGGGCAGTGGCGGCATCCGAGCCGGTTCGTCCGACCCGGTTTCCTTATCCTTGATCGGCATGACATCTTCGGGCACCGGCAACTTGGGCACGAACTCCTCGTTCTGACCGATCAACGACGGCGGCAACTGGTTATCCTCGCGGGCCGACGACGACCAGAGGTAGTCGAGCGCCACCACAATCAGAACCAACGCCGCAATCGGGGCAATCCAGGGAAGATGACGTTGCAGGAACGTAACGTTTCGCTCCGGCGGCGCCATCCACACCCGACGCCCGGGACCGACCGGCCGCAAGCCAACCCGCTGGGCCAACGCCACCAGATGTTCGACCAACTCCAGCGGATCCTGATAGCGCCGGCCGCGGTCCTTGGCCAGCATTTTCCGTAGCACTACCGAGACATCCTCGGGCAGGCCGGGCCGAAACTGGCGCACGCTGGGTGGTTCATCGCCCTGGTGTTGAAGAAGCTTTTGCAGAACCGTCCCTTCGGGAAACGGTGGCCGGCCCGTCAACATGTAGAAGAACGTGCATCCCAGGGAGTAGATATCGCTACGGACGTCAACGGCGCGAGGGTCGCGAGCTTGCTCGGGTGAGATGTAGTCGAACGTACCCAGCGTGACGCCGCTGGCCGTCAGGTCGGTGGCCGCTTCGTCGCCTTGCTGTAATCGGGCGAGCCCCATGTCGATCACCTTCACCCGACCTTCCGGAGTGACCAACACGTTCGAGGGCTTAATGTCGCGATGGACCACGCCGCAGTCGGCCGCGTGGGACAAGGCATCGGCGACTTGCAGTGTGTAACTGACCGCTTCGCCCAGCGGCAACGGCCCGTTCCGCTCGACGAGCTTGCGGATATCGATTCCCTCGACGTACTCGAAGACGATGTAGGGCAAGCCGCGGTCTTCGCCGACGTATTGTACGCGAGCGATGTTCTCGTGATCGAGTCGGGCGGCGGAGCGGCCCTCGTTGCGGAACCGCAGCAAGGTTTCCGAGTCGGCCACCTGATCGTGAGGGAGTACCTTCAGGGCAACGGTTCGGGAAAGCTGGGTATCCAACGCGCGGAACACGCGGCCCATGCCTCCGCCACCAACGTACGCGATCAACTCGAAGTGCCCCAACCGGTCGCCAACGGCGAGCTTGGTCAGTTCGGCCTGAACGTCGTTGCCGGTCGCCGGCGCCGCCAAGGGAGGCCGATGCGTTATGATCGTCTGCTGGTCGTCCTCCGATTGCCTGACGACCGCCCGATCGGTAGCGCTGGAACCGATGCTCGATCCGTTCGGCGCATGCGTGACCGACGAAGGTTCAATCGGACGTCTGCTGGAGGCGGTGTCGCTCATGAATACCTGGAGGTCCGGTCCCCATGGAACCGGTCCAATTTGCCTCTTACCGTCAACAGCCCTGTTCCAGACTGTCAACAGTGAAGTTCCTAACCCTTCGACCGAACAGGGCGAACGCCCAAGGAGAAACGGAGACAGATAGCTCCCTACCCTCTTATTCTACTTACTCTGGGTGGAAGAGTCAACCTGTTGAAATGGCCGATCAGGCTGAATCGCCAGGGAAATCCTACCCATTCGCGGATTCGCACCCCCAGGGCACGGAGGCCTTAAACACGAGTGACAGGCGGCAAATGCTCGACTTGGCAAGGACTTATGGCAAGGCTGATGTAAATATTCGCCGAAGGGGTGGAAAATTAGCGAACTGATCTGGCGTCTCCG
>CAZDHN010000695.1:0-3468 GCA_964505115.1 uncultured Planctomycetaceae bacterium | reverse complement strand
CAACGTTGAGATCCGAGACTTTTCTCATTCAAGTTCACCCGAGAGGATTGTGCGTTGAATTCGTGTGGTAGTTCATGATCATTTTAGCGGCCGGGCTTGCCCGTTGAAAAAGGGGTGCCACTGCTGGCTTGCCCAGCAGTGCGAGCCGCAAACACCGTGGAAACACACTGCTGGACAAGCCAGCAGTGGCACCCAACTCTCTGGCAACGGTTCTTTTCAACGGGTCGCTAAAGACTCCTTCCTCAATTGGCCGACAGGTCGGCGCACACGAGCGCTTCGTCGTTGCGGGCGAAGACGTGTCGATAGGCAAAGGCGGGATGCGACCAGGTGACGCCGTTGCGTCGACCACGCATCTGATCCTTGGTCGGCTTGATCAGTTTCGCCCGGCTGATTTCCTTAAACCCGTCGGGCGACAGCCGCGAGATAATCAACTCGCCCCGTTCGTTGAAGATCCAAGTTCGGTCGACGCCCGAAATCAGATGGACGGTGGCGAATCGGTCCGGGGGCACGGCCGATTCATCCTCCCACGCCTGCTCGCCCGTCTTCAGCCGCAGGCAACGTAGGATGCCGCGGCCATCGGCGCCGTAGATGTATTGTCCGTCGATCAGGGGTGTGGAATTAAGGCAATGCAGGGCCTTGCCGTCGGGCGCGTTCTTCTTGTTGAAGTGCCATAGCTTCTCCACCTGCAATTGATCTTCGGCAAGTCGCAGAAGCAGCGTTCCATTGTGTGCGTCGGAAATTAACAAGAGGTCCTTGTGTACGACGGGGGTTGCGATACCGATTGGCCAGCTTCGCCAGGGCCAGGGGTACTCCCAGTGCAGCCGCCCATCGGCCGGATCGAGTCCCACCACGCGGTCGCCGGTCAGGCAGACGAGCACGCGCCGGCCGGCCTGATCGATGACGATCGGGGCCGAGTAGCAGGCGTCGTCCGCAATCGCTTTCCACCGTGGCTTGCCGTTCGTCTTGTCGAAGGCACACAGGCAGGCGTTGTCGTCGCCGCCAATCTGAACGATTACCAAATCGCCCTCGACAAGCGGCGCGGCCGCGATACCCCAGTTGGGCATGCGTATCTTGTATTTGGCTCGTAGGTCGTGACTCCAGGAAACCGTTCCCTTGGCGGCGTCGAAGCAGAACAGATGCCCGGCCGCTCCGAGGCTGTAGGCGCGGCCGTCATCCACCAGGACAGACGCCCGGGGCCCTGCCTTGTAGCCGATGTCGGTGTACTGGCAGTCGTACTCGTGCGACCAAATCTTCTTGCCCGTCCGCCAATCGAAACAATGAACCCGTTCCCGATCGTCCGGCTTGGTGATGCGATCCATGACGTAAACCCGTTGCTGGGCGACCGTCGGCCCGGTGTATCCACTGCCGATCGGCACCCGCCACTTGAGCTTGATTTGAGGCGAGTCGAACTTGTCGATCAGCCCCGACTCGGCCCAAACGCCGTCGCGGTTGACGCCTCGCCACTGGGGCCACTCATCGGCCCGAGCCGATTCCAGCCCGATCACGAAAACAATCGCCAACACGATAACCGAACGATTGACGTGCATCGGCAGGCTCCAGTGGGGAGGCGGGGCGTGGAAGGTTCGGGAACCTTTTATATTCAGCCAGCGTGAACCTACAGTATAAGCTGTAATTGACCGCTGCTCCAGCGGGACCGGTAGGAGAACTGCAAAGTCAAGCATGGGAGGGCGAGGCTCCCGCCGAGCCGAGAAGTGAGAATGAATGCCTTGGCGAATTCGGCTCGGCGGGAGCCTCGCCCTCCCGAAGAACCGGCTTTCCGCTTTGGCCCAGCCCCTCATTGCCGACGATTCCACTGGGCGGTAAAATGGGTGCTTTCGTCGCTGCAAGAATGACTCTAGCTGAAAAATGGGAAAGATGGGTATTGCAGGCAATTTGATTGTCGCCCAAAGTGGTGGACCAACACACGTTATTAATAGCAGTCTGCGTGGCATTATCGAGGCTGCCAGGGAGCTGGACCAAATTGGCACGGTCTACGGTGCCCGACACGGCATCGAGGGCGTGTTGAAGGAGGAGTTGATTGATCTATCGGCTCAATCGGCCGAAGAGGTGGCCCTCCTGCGGTATACGCCCACCGCCGGATCGATCGGCACCTGCCGCTACAAGCTCCGCAAGGGGCAGGACGAGGATTTCGAGCGGACGATCGAGGTGTTTCGCGCCCATAATGTCCGATACTTCCTCTACATTGGCGGCAACGACTCGATGGACACGGCCAACAAAGTTGCCGAGCTTGCCCATAAGAGAGGGCTGGACTTGGTGGCCGTCGGCGTGCCGAAGACGATCGATAACGACATCGGCGACAGCGAGTTCAAGCTGATCGACCACACGCCCGGCTACGGCTCGGTGGCCAAGTACTGGATGCACGCGGTCCAGAACTCCAACGAGGAGAACAAGGGGTCCTGTCCGGCCGACCCGGTCCTGGTGTTGCAGGCGATGGGTCGGAAGATTGGATTCATTCCGGCCGCCGCCCGACTGGCCGATCCGGCCCGGGAGTTGCCGCTGCAAATCTACTTGGCCGAGAGCAATTGCTCGTTGGAACAATTGGCCGACCGGGTCAACGACCAGCTTCGCCAGGCGGGACGTTGCCTGGTCGTCATCAGCGAGGGATTCGACGTGGGCAAGCTGGGCGAAGTGCGCGACTCGTTCGGGCACGTCTCGTTCGGCTCCAGCCAGATATCGGTTTGCCAGACCGTGGTGAACTACCTTAACCAGATCGGTCTGGCGGCCAAGGGCGCCGCGCGGGGTAATGTCTCGGGCACCGACCAGCGTCATTCGATGGCTTACGCTTCCTCGGTCGACTTGGACGAATCGTACAACGTCGGCCGAAAGGCTGCCCAACTTGCGGCCGACGACACCAGCGGATTCATGGCCACAATTCTGCGCGACCCGGGTTCAATTTACAGTGTCCGCTACGACAAGGTGCCGCTGGAAGACGTGGCCAACAGCGAGCGGACGTTCCCCGCCGAGTGGATAACCGAAAGCGGCTGCGACGTGACCGATGAGTTTGTCCGCTACGCCCGACCGCTGGTGGGCAGCGACATGATCAGCCTGCCGATGATCGACGGCCGGCAGCGGCTGACGCGGTTCGAGCCGATCCACGCTGATCAGAAGCTGGAAAAATACGTTCCCCAGGGCGACCGCAAGTAGGATAGTCAAATTCGCGCCTCGGCGATCAATCACAAGTTGGCGGCCGGGCTTGCCCCAATACCGTTGGATTAGCCGTAACTGCGTTGCACACGGCATGTTAGAAAAATTGCACACTGGATCGACGCGAATATCGAATATCGAACAAGGAATGTCGAAGGAACACTGATCTTCGCTGATTGTTTTCAGATTAGTGTCGATTAGCGTGGATTAGTGTTCCCTAAAAAGACAACGCCTAAAAAGACAACGATGGAACACTAATCTTCGCTGATCTTCGCTAATTGTTTTCACCACGACACTTCGTAT
>CAZDHN010000694.1:0-3471 GCA_964505115.1 uncultured Planctomycetaceae bacterium | reverse complement strand
CCGTTCCAAACGGCCGCACGACTTCGAGGCTCCTCCGCCCCATCATGGCCGCAAGCGGTTCTGCCCATTCTGCGAGGGAAACGAAGACAAAACGCCGGGTGAGATCGTCGCCTATCGAAGGCCGGGAACGCAGCCGAACCGGGAGGGTTGGCGGGTTAGGGTGGTCCCAACAAGTTCCCCGCCTTGGAAATCGAAGGCGCGTTGAACAAGCGGGGTGAAGGCATCTACGACATGATGCAAGGTGTCGGCGCCCACGAGGTGATTATCGAATCGCCCAAGCACGTCAGCAGTACGTCCGACCTGTCCGAAGAAGAGCTCCGCGAGGTGCTCTGGGTCTACCGCGACAGGCTGGTCGACCTGAAGAAAGATCCCCGCCTGGTCTACGGGATGATCTTTAAGAACGTGGGCGCGGCGGCCGGGGCGTCGCTGGAGCACACGCACAGTCAACTTATCGTCACGCCCATCGTACCGATCAACGTTTGGGAGGAGATGACCGGCTCGCTGGAGTTCTTCAATTACCGCGGCCGCTGTGTCTATTGCGACTTGATCCAACAGGAGCTGGCCAGCGAGAAGCGAATCGTGCTGGATACTCCCGCCTTTATTGCCTTTTGCCCCTTCGCCTCCCGCTTCCCCTTCGAGACCTGGATTCTTCCCAAGATCCATTCCAGCCATTACGAAAACATCCAGAAAAACGGCGTGGACGAGCTTTCGGGCGTGTTGCGGCAGGTGGTCGCGAAGATTGAAACGGCGCTGGATCGACCAGCTTACAACTACATCGTTCACACGGCCCCCTTTGACACTCAGGAGCTTGGCCATTATCACTGGCATATAGAGATTATGCCAAGTTTGACGAAGGCAGCCGGTTTTGAGTGGGGTACCGGTTTTTACATTAATCCGGTTCCGCCGGAAGAAGCAGCCGCATTTTTACGCGAGGTCGACACGGAATCCTAGCCCGCATTCCTCACCACCCATCTACTGCGAGGACCCAATTCCAGCCGTGGCTGCGTCGTGCGGCGCGATTTTTCCTCAACGTATTCAGCAATACGCCCGCGGACAAATCGCTTGCACTCCTTGCCACGACAGGACTTGCGACCTCTCGCGACGATGTTGGTGAGAAATACGGGCCAGGAGTCACAAGATATTTCGCCTAGTTAAGCTAGATAAGGTGGGGTGTGATTGCCGATTAGATAAGCAATCCGGCGCACTGACCGCCCCGAGGCGACCGTTTCCCGCATTCGGTCGGATGACGCTCTCCTGGGATCCGCAACGTAGAAACGTGGCACGGAACCCAAGACGCCATCTTCAACTGCCCGGCGTACAAAACCACACGACCCCCTGAGACCGCCCCGTTACACAACCATGTCCAACCGCATCCGATTTGTACTCGCAGTTCACAACCACCAGCCCGTCGGCAATTTCGATCACGTCTTCGAACGGGCCTACCAGGACAGCTACCGACCGTTTTTGGAAGTATTCGGGCGCTACGATTCGCTCCGCATGTCGCTCCACGCCAGCGGCCCGCTGATGGAGTGGCTGGCAAACAACCACCCGAAATATATCGACCGCCTGGCCGAACTGGTCGCCCAGGGCCGGATCGAAATCATCGGCGGCGCTTTCCACGAGCCGATCCTGGCCATGATCCCCTCGCGAGATCGGATCGGGCAAATCCGCGGCTACACCCGTTGGCTGGAAGACCGGCTTGGAGCCGCGATTCGAGGCATGTGGGTAGCCGAACGCGTTTGGGAGCAATCGTACACTCGCGACATGGTGGACGCGGGCATCCAGTACACCGTGCTCGACGATTTTCACTTCAAGAACGCCGGGCTGGAAGAATCGCAACTGGCGGGTCACTACCTGACAGAGGACGACGGCCGGTTGCTATCGGTGTTTCCAGGCAGCGAGCAACTCCGCTACCTGATTCCGTTTGGCATGCCGCATCAGACGATCGAGCATCTTGGCCAGATTGCCGAGCAGCAGCCCAACGCGGTTGTCGTTTTCGGCGACGACGGCGAGAAGTTCGGCACCTGGCCCGAGACGAAGAAGCACGTCTACAACGACGGCTGGCTGGAACGGTTCTTCGACGCATTGGTCGAGAACCAGGACTGGATCCAGGTGACCACGCTCTCCGAGGCGGTCGATAGCGTCGAACCGTTGGGCAAAATCTATCTGCCCGACAGCAGCTATCGCGAGATGACCGAATGGGTCCTGCCGGTCGAGGAACAGGTCGAGTACCACCGGTTGGCCCACGAGATGGAGGGCAATCCCAACTGGCCCGGCCTCAAACGCTTCATCCGCGGCGGATTCTGGCGGAACTTCAAAGTGAAATACCCGGAAGCCGACGAAATGTACTGCCGGATGATGGAAATCAGCCGCCGGCTGAACGAGGCGGTCGAATCGGGGGCCTCGGGCGAGTTGATCGACGAAGCGCGGACCGAGCTGTATCGTGGTCAATGCAACTGCGCCTATTGGCACGGTGCCTTTGGCGGCGTTTATCTGCCGCACTTGCGCAACGCGATCTACCAGCATCTGATTGCCGCCGAGAATTTATTGGATCGGCAGGCCGGCAAGCCGGCCAACTGGATCGAGGCCAAAGCGGACGATTTCGACTTCGACGGCCGGCAGGAAATCAAGCTGGCCAACGACAAGCTGGTCGCGCACGTCGCGCCCAGCCGGGGAGGTCAACTCTACGAACTCGACGTCCGAACCATCCGCCACAACCTGCTGGCCACGCTTGACCGACGCCCCGAGGCGTATCACCAGAAGATACTCGCCGGCGCGTCCGACGATGGCGATCAATGTGCCAGTATTCACGACCGGGTAGTCTGCAAGCAGGAAGGGCTCGACCAGAAGATTCGCTACGATACCCATCGCCGCAAGAGCCTGATGGATATGTTCTACGCCGAAGGCACGACGCTCGAAGCGGTCGAGGCCTGCGAGGCCAATCAGATCGGCGATTTCCTCTCGGCCGCCTACGACGCCCGCGTGCGACGCAACCCGGGCCGAATTCAGGTCCAGATGTTCCGCCAGGGCATGGTGGGCGACGTGCCGCTTAAGCTCACCAAGGGGTTGACGCTCGAAGCCGGCAGCTCCACGCTGGAAATCGCCTACCTGCTTGAAGGGCTTCCGCGGGACCGGCCGCTGTTGTTTGCCTCCGAGTTCAACTTCGCCGGCATGCCCGCCGGAGCCGACGACCGCTACTTCCACGACCTGGAGCACAACCGGCTGGGGCAACTCGGCGAGCGGTTGGAGTTGCGAAACGTCGACCGGCTGGGGCTGAAGGACGAATGGCTGGGAATCGACGTGACTCTGCGAACGTCATGTCCCAGCGGATTCTGGACATTCCCGATCGAGACGGTCAGTCAATCGGAAGGTGGTTTCGAGTTGGTTCACCAGTCGGTGGCCGTCCGGCCGCACTGGCTGGTAACCGGCGACGCCGAGGGACGCTGGACCGTCACCATGCGACTCTCCCTG
>CAZDHN010000693.1:0-3474 GCA_964505115.1 uncultured Planctomycetaceae bacterium | reverse complement strand
CGGGTTTCGGCGATGCTAGCGTCTAATCAATGGCGGTCAAAAAATCACTGGGACAAGCCCGGCGGGGATTACGCGTGGCCCACTTATTTCTGCCCCGACCCCTCAACAACAGCCGCCGGCTCCCGCCTGGCGGCTATTGTCGCCTCGGAAAAGCGGCGATGAATCGCCGCACGCCAGAGGCAGCCACACTCGCAGGAATCATAAGAAACCCCCCGGACGATGTGCATATAACACAAAACATTTGCACCCGGCGCGATTTCGACTATGATAACGGTTAGGTAAGTATCTGGGTGGGGTTCCCGGGCGAGATCTGTCCCGGCCACGTCGCAAGCATTCATCTAACCGAAGGGAATAGACCCATGCGCTATCACGTCCGCAAGTGTCTTGGTCTTCTGATAATCGCTACTGCGGTCGTCGGCCTTATCAGACGCAAACAACGACCCTAACGTTTCTTACCAATCCAACCGAGTTTAGATTTTTCTACTGGGAGATGATGACATGAAGGCTCTGCTATTTCGCCGAACACTCGTTCCGGCCGTCGCGGTAATGGTGTTGACGATTGGCGGGCTGCTCTTGGCAGCGCCGCTTTACGAAACCAGCTTCGTCGGCACCGTCGGCGACCAGCCCACCGACTGGACCGTTCTGGCGGGAACCGTTGACATCGACCCCAGTGGCGAGTACCGCTTGGACACGGGCGTCGCCTTGTCGCACTACACGGGCGCTCCGTTCAATAACGGGATGGTCGAAGCCAATTTTCGCAAAGACGGGAGCTACACGGGTCTGGCCGGTCGCATCCAGAATGCCAGCAATTTCTACCACGCGAGATTGAGTGGAAGCTCGCTGCAGATATACCGGTTCGGTGGAACCGGCGGCACGGCCCCGCTGGCCTCCGTCTCCGACATTACGTACAGCGGCAGCCCGACATGGAAGATCCAAATGACCCTGCTCGACAAGCTCATCACGGCCAGACTGTTCAATACTTTGGGCCACGAAGTGGCTTTCGTCAGTGCAATCGACGACAGCTTCACCAGCGGCACGGTGGGCGTGCGGGGCATTGCCACGTCGGTCTGGGAAGATTTTCAGGTCTCCGAGGTCTTGGTGCCGGAGGGGTTGAACGTCGATATTGGCCTGGGCCCCAATAGCGCTATCACCAACGACGTGCAGGCCGGGTTCCAGTCGTTCGTCGGGGCGACCACCGACAGCTCCCCGCAGAGCCAGGCATTCCTCTCCGACCTGGGCCTTGTCAATCAGGTGAGCGTGAATCTGTCCAGTAGTGACCTGCGGTTCCGCGACCGGGGCAACGTAACCCACGCCCTGGGCGACCTGGCCGAGGACTTCGTCTTCACCTACGGTTCCGAGCTCGACCTGACGCTGGACGACCTCAAGCCGGGCCGCTACCAAATCACCACCTACCACCACGATGTTTCGGGCGTTTACGGTACGATGGACCTGTCGGTCAGCGATGCCACGCGCACCAGCGAACTGGTCTCCTCGGGCCTGGCCATCACCAGCGGTAGCGCCCCGACAAGCATCGGCCAGAGCACCTTCTCGGTCATCTCCAACGGCGTCGACCCGGTGGTCGTTAGCATGGCGAAGATCACGGGCAATTTCCCCATGATAAATGGCTTCGAGACGATCGCCGAAGAGACGCTTAACGTGGATTTCGGCTCGTCGGATCACCAAGTGCAGGCCGGTTTCTTCGACTTCTCGCGCTCCAGCGACACCTCTGCGACGGAGACCATCGCCAGCGGTTTGGGCGTCGCCTGCACTGTTGACGTAGGCGTGAGTTCGGTGGACGGATGGCAAGACCCGGGCAACATGTCGGCCATCGGACTGGGTGACGTGGCCGAAGACTTCGTCTCCAGCGCGAGTCGCCTTGAATTGACCTTGGCCAACTTGGCGGCCGGCCAGTACGTGATTACCACGTATCACCACGACTTGGGCAGTGCTTGGGATCCGTTCGACATCGACGTGGACGATGCCTTTGGATCTCGCATCGTGGCTGCCGGCTTCACGGCCAGCACCGGCACGGTCGACCCGGCACTCTTGACGTTCACCTTCCGAGCTAACGGCATTGACCCGGTAACCATCGGTTTCGACACGGACGCAAGCATCGCAATGCTCAACGGTTTCTCGCTTGCCCTTGCCATACCCGAGCCCTCCTCGCTGCTGCTGGCCTGCCTGGGCCTGGCGGCCGTGGGCCTTGTTAGACGCAAACGACGACGCTAACGTTTCTTGCTAATCCAACCGAATTTAGATTTTTCTACTGGGAGATGATGACATGAAGGCTCTGGTACTTCGCCGCACGTTCGTTCCGGCCGTCGCGGTAATGGTGTTGACGTTGGGCCAGTCGGTCGGGGCTGTCGTGATCGACGTCGACAACGCCAGCGTCGCCGGCTTTACTGCCGGCGGCACGGGCACGTGGTCGTCCAGCACGTCCCTTGCGCCTTTCATCGGATCGAACTACTTTCACAACGGCGCCAGCGCGGGCGAGACCGGCACGTGGACGGCCACGCTGCCGTCGGCCGCTGACTGGGACGTGTTCGCCCACTGGAGCAGCAACACCGCCCGCTCGAAGAACGTGCCCTACGCCATATCGGCCTCGGGCGGGCCTGTCACGGTCAACCGCGATCAAACTTTCCAGAGCGGTTGGACGTACCTGGGGCGACACGCGTTTGACGCCGGCGCCAACACCGTCATGCTGGATACGGTCGGCACGACGGGTTACGTGATCGCCGACGCGGTCCGCTTCGCCACGCCGGACGAAACGGCTTTCCCCAGGCTAATCGACCCGGCCAGCCTCACCGCCACGGCTTCCAGCACGCTCAGCTCCTACAACCGAGTGCCGGCCAGTGCCGTCAACGGCGCCGGGATCGAGGGACGCGACTCCGACGGCGATTTCGTCGGCGACTCACACTTGGTGACAACCAACGGCAACTACGTGAACTGGCTGTCCGGCTCGTTAAGTACGCAGTTGGGCGACGACGGGTTGCTGGTCGGCGACGGCGTTTGGTTCAAGGTGGACCTGGACGATCAATACGCGCTCGAGGAGATCCGCGTCTGGAACTTCAATTCAACCAGCGTTCACACCGACCGTGGCGTAAGCAGCGCCAATGTCTACCTGTCGACCAGCGAAACCGACCCCGGCAACGACTTCGGCACCGGTTGGTCGCTCTTCTCGGCGGCCGTGCCTCTGGCCAAGGCGCCCGGATCAAGCACCTACAACGCTTTCGACAGCATCGCGATGAACGGCGAGGAGGCCCGCTGGGTTGCCTTCGAGATTCTCGACAACCACGGCGACAGCGACTACGTGGGCCTCGCGGAACTCCAGTTCTTCGGCGTGCCGGAGCCCTCCTCGCTGGCGCTACTGGTCCTTGGGTTCGTCGGCTTGTGCATGGCCACCGGCCGGCGCAAGCGCACTTAGCCCGGATTATTCATGAATTCGGGAATCTTTGGCCCCTCTTGGGCGTCTAA
>CAZDHN010000692.1:0-3480 GCA_964505115.1 uncultured Planctomycetaceae bacterium | reverse complement strand
TTTCAGGCCCAACGGGCCGCGCTATCATAGCCCAGGACGAAGTCCTGGGTACGCGCCCCATACCAGGCTGGAAGCCCCAACGGGGCGCGCTACCCGCCTTAGCGCGGCCCGTTGGGCCTTCCGGTTGGGTATCTTGCGGCAGTCCCAGGGCTGCGCCCCGGGCTATGATAGCGCGGCCCCTTGGGCCTAAGCCACGCGAGCCGACGGAACAAAACCAGGATCGTTTCAGCAGAAAAGTTAAGTGTACTACCTCCACATTTTTGGGAGCCCACCCTCACCCTACCTTCTCCCCATTGGGGCGAGGGGACATCGGACAGTTATTTCTTGCCCGGTCCTTAGTGCTCGTGATCATCGTGTGACTCGTGTTTGATCTCGGCGGAGTACTGTTTGCCTTCGATGTTCAGTTGCAGGCGTCCGCGAACCGGTTCCTTGCTGTCGAGGGCTTCTGAAAGCGCGGCGTCGACGATTTCAAATTGCGAAGCCTTTTCGGCGCCCGCCTCGCTCGGCACGGCCTTGAGATCGTAGCCGATGAATTTCCCCTCGCTGAACAATTGCAGCGTGATTGTCGGCCCGGCCATGGCGACGGGTTTCTTGGCCGCTCGGTCGAGCAGGTGGATCGTCACCTTGCCCGACTTCTCATCGTGCATCAGTTCGGCCTGATACTCATTAGCTCCCAACTCGATTAGATGACCGCCTCGCGGCCCCTCGGTCCCATGATCGTGGCCGGCGTGGGCGTCGTGATCGTCATCGGCTTTGTCGGCGTGGGCGTCATCGGCGTCGGCATGATCGGCGTCGGCATGATCGGCGTCGGGTTTACTCGAACCGCAGCCGACAAGCGATACGGTGGCGACCGCCATGGCCATCGCAAAGAGAAAGGTAAGTGTGATTCGCATCGAAAAACTCCTTTTAGGTAAAACGAATGGTTGGAACGGCTATCCGCTATCCACTATCCACTATCCACTACGCCCTCTACAGTTCATTGAGTTCGATGTCTTCCCGGCCTTCTTCGACGATACGTTTACCCGCCCGGCGGCCGAATTTCCAGAACAAAGCGGGCCGAACGAGGAACTCCAACAGCGTGCTGCTTATCAACCCGCCGATGATGACCGTGGCGACCGGATAGAGTATTTCCTTGCCCGGCTCGCCGGCGGCCATGGCCAGTGGCAGCAGGCCGATGCCGGAGGTCAGCGCGGTCATCAGGACTGGCGCGAGGCGTTCGGTACCGGCGCGAAGCAACATTTCGCGGGACCAGGTTTCACCTTCGTGCCGAACGAGATGCAGGTAATGTCCAATCAGCAATATACCATTTCTCGAAGCGATTCCACAGAGCGAAATGAAACCCACCATGGCCGCCACGGTCAAAGTCTGACCGGTCAGGTGCAGCGCGGCCACCGAGCCGATGAAGGCCATCGGCAGCGCGATCATCACCTGCAAGGCCAGATTCGCCGAGTGGAACATGGTGAAGAGCACAAGGAACATGCCGACCAGCGATACGGCGAAAAGGATGGCGATAACTCGGGAGGCCGACTGCTGGCTCTCGAACTGCCCGCCGTACTCGACGAAGTAACCGGTGGGTAGATTGTCTTCGATCGGTTTGAGGCGGGCCTCGATGTCTCGGACGACATCCACCAGCCCCCGGCCGGCCGTGTTGCACTGGATCACGATCCGTCGGCGGACCTGCTCGCGTTTGATTTTATTCGGGCCGACGGCCTGGTAGATCTTGGCGACCGACTCGAGTTTCGTGGTGCCTCCGCCGGGCAGATTGATCGAGAGCCGCTTGACGGATTCCAGATTCTCCCGAAAAGGCTCGTCGAGGCGGACCAAGAGGTCGAAGGTGCGTTGCCCGTCGAGCACTTCGGAGACAATTTCGCCGTGCATTGCCGTTTCAACGAAGCGGTTGATGTCGTCTCGTCTGAGGCCGAACTGTTTGAGCCGGTGTCCGTCTATTTCGATCCGTAGCTGGGGGATGTCGATCTGCTGCTCGACCTGCAGGTCAACGACACCCTCGACACCGGACATGGCCACCTTCATTTGCTGGGCCGTGCGGCGCAGGGTATCCAGATCGTCGCCAAACAGTTTGACCGCCACCTGTGCCCGAACGCCCGACAGCGTGTGCGATATCAAGTGCTGCAAGGGCTGATCGACTGCGACGACGATACCCGGTATGTCGGCCATGGCTTCGCGCAGTTCGTTGAGGATTTCGGCCCGGCCGCGCTTGGAGTTCGGATCGAACGAGGCGATAATTTCCGTGTAGTTGACGGTCACGGCATGTTCGTCCAGTTCGGCCCGACCCGACTTTCGCAGAAAAGCCACCAATCCTTCCACCTGCATTAAGCGCCGTTCGACCTTTTGGGCCACTGCGTCGCTTGTTGCCAGGGAGGTGCCGGGCGGCAGGATCACGTTGAGTTGAACGACGCCTTCGTCAAAGGGCGGCAGGAAATCGTTTTCCAGTTGCATTAGTGCATATCCGCTGAACGAGACGGCCGCTAGTGCCGCCAGTAGCACGGCAGCCGGCACCTTGAGGCTCAGCCGGATCGCCCAGCCCGCCACCGTCTTGATCGCGGTGAGCACGAAGCTGTCCTTATCGGCGCTGGCAAGAGGCGCGTTTGGCAGCAGCCAATAGGAGAGGACGGGCGTTACCGTGAGCGACACCAGCAACGAGGAGAGGATGGAGACGATGTAGGCGATGCCGACCGGCACGAAGAGCCGCCCCTCCATGCCGCTCAGCGCGAACACGGGCAGGAAGACCAGCACCACGATCAGCGTACCGAAGACGATAGAGTTGCGAATCTCGACGCTCGCGCGGAATACCACCAAAAGCGGCGGCTTGGGGTTCTCGGCGTGGCGGTTCTGGCGCAAGCGTCGGAAGATATTCTCCACGTCGACGATGGCGTCGTCCACTAATTCGCCGATGGCGACGGCCAGACCGCCCAGCGTCATCGTGTTGATCGACATCTCGAAAAACCAGAAGACCAGGCCGGTAATGACAATCGACAATGGGATGGCGGTAAGCGTGATTAGGGTGGTGCGGAAGTTCATCAGAACGACGAAAAGGATAATCACCACCAGGATGCTGCCGTCGCGCAGGGCTTCGGCCACGTTCTGGATTGCCAGGTCGATGAAGGCCTTCTGCTGGTAGAGATCCGACTGAATGCGAATGTCTTTCGGCAGCGACGGCTGAAGTTCCTTAAGCGCGGCGGCGACTTGCTCGGTGACTTCGCGCGTATCGGCGCCGGGCTGCTTGTTGACGGTCAGTATAACGGCGGGGCCGCCCTCGAACGTGCCGTCCGGCCGCTTGACGAAGGCCGAACTGTCACCCCGTTTCACTTGGGGGCCCTCGATTACTCGGGCGACCTGCCGAAGCAGAACGGAACGCCCGTCGCGGATCTTGACCACCACGTCTTCCAACTCACGCACCGTGCGGATTCGACCCAGGCTGCGCACGAGCAGTTCGTTGGGGCCCTGCTCGTCCAGGTATCC
>CAZDHN010000691.1:0-3481 GCA_964505115.1 uncultured Planctomycetaceae bacterium | reverse complement strand
ACCTTCATCTCCAGCCGTACCCGGCCGATGCCGTGATCGTCGCTGCCGCGGATCATCACCGGTACTTGCTGGCCGATCGAGCCGGAACTTTGCCTGCCCGGCTTGAGCAGTTCGACCGTCGGCGAGTTGTCGGGCAGGACATGGATGCGGTTCAGTCGCGGGTCGGCGTCGGTGTGGCCGGCGTCGTTGAACATGTGGATTGTGAAGGTGCCGTTCTCGATCAGCGGCATCTTCACGACCAACATCGCGCCGCCGTTCTCGACCCGGCCGGGAAACCGCTGCCCGCGCGATTGGACGTAGCCCTTGGTGATCGGCGACGAGGGGTGGATGCTCATTTCGGCCACGGTATATTGCGGAGCTTCCAGGTCGGCCTGCTTCTGCACGAAGCTTTCCTTCGAGCGGCCGAGGTAGAACGGGTAATGGAAGGTCACCTCGACCTCCGTGACCGTGGGCTTCTCCCGGATGCCGACCGTGTAGAGTCTCGTTTGCGAGTCGCCGATTTCCAGCCGGTACTCGAGCGGCCCCAGCACCGACGGCAGCGTCAGCTTGTAGTTGAGGTGCTTCTCGTCGGCGGCCATCGGCAGATCGGTCTCCGCCTCGCCTTCAGCCGTCACGAACAGCGTGGCCCGGTGCGGTTTGCCCTCGGGGTTACGAATCTCGGCGGCGATATCCAGACTGCCGCCCGGCAAGACGTTGGTGTCGCCCGGCGTTACTTTTACAATCTCCACCGAGCCGACCGAGGGGACAAACTCCCAGGGTGTCAGCAGCCGATTGGCGGCGGAACCCCAGTTGGGGATCAGCAGTTGGCAAACCACGGCAATTGCGATCAGCACGCCCAGGGCGACGAACGATTCCGAGAGGTCGCGCGGCGTTTGCATACAGCAGAGGAAGCGTTGCCAGCGGCTCTCCCTGGTGGCGGCTTGCTCGAAGGGGATGCTGCCAACACCGGTCGCCGCCTGGTTGACCGCGGCGTTGCAGAACGCGCGGTCGACATTCTTGGTGTCGGAGGAGAGTTGCACCAGATTGATCAGGTTGCTACCCAACTCCGGATATTCGGCCTCGACGCGACGGGCCGTGGCCTCCAACGTCCGCTGGCTTCGCCCCAGCCGGCGGCAGACCAGCACGACAAGCGCGATGGTAGTCGTCAGCCAAACCACGAACATGCCGGCCAGCGCCGCCTGCGAGAATTTCAGCAGGGCGTCGGTCAACATGAACAGGAGCAGCAGCCCGAAGGAAAGGCAACAGGCAATCACGGCGGTGCTCAGCAGCGTGAACAGCCACCACTTCTGCCGCGCGCCGTCGAGCCGTTCTATTACGCGATCAGCTACTGGGGACATGGTAGCGGGTAGTTGGTAGTGGGTAGTTGATAGTGAGTAGTTGATAGTGAGTAGTTGATAGGTCGGAGCCGCGGCGTCCTCGCCGCGGGTTATGGCGCCCATCGAGTTGTGGTTACCAAGCAAAAACCGTTGCGCGACGATACCCGCCCCGAGGACGGGGCGGCTCCGACGAAACCCGACTCAACGGGGACAAACGTCCGCACATCGCGTCAATGCGTGATTGCGTGGACGATCATGTTCGTGCCGATCTTCAGGGCGTCGTCGTCCTTCAGGCCGTAGGCGTAGGCGTGGGGGAACTGCTCCCAGCCGTTACCCAGGTCGAATCGGCTGTAGACCACCGCCAAGCGGCCGTCGAGCGTGATGCCTTCCAACGCCGGCGTGTTCATTTCGCCGAAATCCTCGCGAACCCGCGGCGTGTAGCCGACCTGTCCGATGTCGTAATGGCAATGGTAGAGCGGATGATCCAAGGCGATCCGCTGGAGCTTATGCTCGGGCAGAACCTTGGCGATCTCGCGGCGGAAGGCCATGTCGAACGACATCCGGCCGCAACAGGCGTCGGCAAACAGCACCCCGCCCGCCTTCAGGTAACGCTGCAATCGGCCCGCCTCTTCCTGGTTCCAACTGAACTCGTGGTGGCCGGTCATGTACATCAAGGGGTAGGTGGCCGCCTTGGGATCCTTTAGCGTGATGCTTTCCCGCTTGAACTTGACCTCCAAGGTAGAATTGTCGCGAGCGTGTTTCAAGAGGTTGTGGACCGCCGAGGGGTCGGGGTCCCAATCGCCCTCGTGCTTGAGTTGGGCGAAGACGAAGTCGTCCCGGCTGGGGGCGGTTGCCTCGTGGTAAACCTTCGTCGAACTGAGGAAGCGGCCAAGCTGATATGTACCCAGCAGGTAAGTCACGATATTGGCGCCGACTTGCCGGGCTTCCTCGATCACCACTCGCGTGCCGCGCGGGTGCTCGTGGCCGTCCCAACCGCAGGTCAGGTCGCAAGGCGAAAAGATTACGCCGCTACGGCAGCCGAAGTCGATCGATTCCAGGCAAGGCGCCTCGACATAAGTCGATCCGTCGGCCTTCTTGTAGGTGAAGCTGTCCATCTTGTAGTACGACGAGAAGACGGGCTCCTCGGGCAGCATTTTGCGAAGCGGTCGGCCGGGGAAGATCAACTCGATCTCGCGGCGGAACGCTTCGCCAAAATCCTTCCAGCCGCAGCAGGCGTCGGCGATGATCATGCCGCCGTCCTGCACGTATCGAGCCAGATGCTGACGCACTTCGTCGTTAAGCTCGAACTTGGCATGCCCGGAAAACAACAGCGCCGGCAACTCGCGGGGATCGTAGGAGAAATGGGCGAAATCCGCCTCGATCGAACGGTAGTTGATCCCCAGTTTCTGGTTGGTCCATCGCAGCAGCGTGTTGATGTCGGCCGGATCGGTCATCCAGTCGCGATGCTGTACCCGTTTGCCGTTGCGGGTGATCCAGCGGATGGGGCCCATGGCCATCTTGCCGATCAGCGCGGGCGGGCTGGGTGGACGCTTCTTTTCGGTACGGCGAAGCGGAGTCACCGGCAACGGCAACGGGGCGAACGATTCGCCGCCGGTGCGGTGATGGGCCTTGGCCTTGGGCGGCGGACCGCAATCGATCGGCCCGGAGTCCTCTTCACCCCAAGCGAGTCCCGACATACCCAGCCCGGCGGCAGCGCCGCCAGCCGCGCAAGTTCCGCCAACCCGTTCAAGGAATTTCCGACGCGACAGATCATCTCGGCTCATCAGAAAGTTCTCCCTTCTCTGAAAACCGCGCAAGCCACCCCGACACCAACCGTGACGTCGAAAGCTCCGCGTGGACCTCGTTCCTAACACTCTTATTGTGACGGACTTAGGGGCCTTTTGTCAATAGAATGAACCGGCGGCCGGCCAGCGTTCATCGAGCTTTCCTCCTATTGGGTTCGGTCGGTTGCGACCCAATTATTCCGTTCCTTTCCACAAATCGCCACACCCATAACCCACTAGAGGTATGCCGCGCGTCTTTTGTTGCTTCAAGGCAAGATCCGTGGATGCAACGAAACGGCCTTTCGAGTAAAAAGGAGATAGACGGGTAAGACTGGTAGCTGAACTCGCAAGAGTTCAGATGGTTCGGGCTGAATTCTTGCG
>CAZDHN010000690.1:0-3488 GCA_964505115.1 uncultured Planctomycetaceae bacterium | reverse complement strand
TCCCCAAGTCCCGCGCCACATTCACCGTAAACGTATCTTCCACATAATCCACCCCGACCGTTGCCCCCACAACCTCCGGCCCGGCCATGTCATCATCCCAGAGCCGCACGGTCGCCGTATACGTGCCGTCGTCCGCGTAAGCGTGCGTGGCGTCGATCGTACCCGTGGTCAGCACGCCTTCACCACCAGGCGTTTCGACCAGCGCAATACCACCCACCGGCTCGGTTGTGCCATCGCCCCAGTCGATGGTTGCGTTGAAGTTCTCCTCGGTCGGTATCGCAAATTTGCCCACGAAAACATCGTCGTCGCCCGAACTGGTCTCGCCGGGCAGTGTACCCTCGGTGTACCCGAACACGTAGGCTCCTCCGGCTTCGACCGCGATGCCGTAGGCGCGATCGTGACTTGCGGAGCCGAGTTGCTCGGTCCAGAGTAAATTGCCCGCCGTGTTGAACTTGGCCACGAACGCATCGCTGCCGCCCGAATTGGTCTCGCCGGAGAATGCGCCACCAGTGTCACCCGTCACGTAGATGCCGTCGGCGTCGGCTGTGATGTCGTAGGCGTGATCGTAACTTGCCGTGCCGAACTGCTCGATCCAGACGAGGTTGCCCAGCGTGTCGAAATTGGCCACGAACGCATCGAGGCTTCCAGCACGGGTCTCGCCGGGGAATGTGCCATGAGTATACCCGGCCGCGTAGACGCTGCCGGCATCGGTCGTGATGCCGAAGGCCCGACTGTAACTCGCATTTCCGAACTGCTCGATCCAGACCAGGTTGCCCACCGTGTCGAACTTAGCCACGAACGCATCCTCTCGGTGTCCCGAACCGGTTTCGCCGGGTAGTACGCCAAGAGTGAAACCCGCCACGTAGACGCCACCGGCGCCGGCCGTAATGGCGTTGGCGTAATCGACATTGTCAGATCCGAACTGCTCGGTCCAGAGCAAATTCCCCGCCGTGTCGAGCTTGGCCACGAACGCATCGTGGCTGCCTGAACTGGTCTCGCCGGGGAGTGTGCCGCTGGTGTGACCCGCCAGATAGACGCCACCGGCGTCGACCACGATGGCGTTGGCGTAATCGCCCTCCGTGGATCCGAACCGCTCGCTCCAAAAGAGGTTGCCAGCCGTGTCGAACTTTGCCACGAACACATCTTTGCCGAGAGAGAATGCGTCACCGGTGTGCCCCGCCACGTATACGCCGCCAGCGTCGGCTGTGATGGCGTTAATGTAAACGGAGTCGAGCCGCTGGATCCAGAGGCGATTGCCCAATGTGTCGAACTTGGCCATGAACGCATCGTGCCCACCCGAACCGGTCTCGCCGGGGAGTGTGCCATAAGTATACCCCGCCACGTAGACGCCGCCATCGACCGTGACGGCCTCGGCAAAATCGTAATCGGCGGAGCCGAACTGCTTGAGCCACGCCAGTGGCTCGGCGGGGTCATCAAACCCCGGGTCGCCAAACGTGGCCGGGTCGAGGGTGAAGAGTTGGCCTTCGACGACGGTCTGGTCGGAGCCGGCGTCGAGCGTTGGGACGACGTTCGAGACGGTTACGGTGAAGGTATCTTCCACGTAATCCACGCCCGCCGTCGCTCCAACAACCTCCGGCCCGTCCATGTCGTCGTCCCAAACCCGCACGGCTACGGTGTACGTGCCATCGTCGGCATACGCATGCGTAGCGTCGATTGTGCCCGTAGTCAGCACCCCCTCACCGCCAGGCGTTTCGATCAGCGTGATATCACCCACCGGCTCGATAGTGCCGTCACCCCAGGTGATGGTTGCGCTGAAGTTCTCGTCGGCCAGTTTCGTGCCCCGGTCGAACTTGGCAACGAACGCATCCGTGTAGCCGGAACTGTTCTCACCGGGTAGTGTGCCAGCGGTTTGACCCGCCACGTAAACGCCGCTCACGTCGGCCGTGATGCTCCAGGCGGAATCATGACTTGCGGAGCAGCCAAACTTCTGGGTCCAAAGCAGGTTGCCCGCTGGGTCAAACTTCACCACAAACGCGTCTTCGCTGCCAGGATAGGAAAATATGCCATCATCGGTAAAACCCGTGACGTAGACGCCACTGGCGTCGGCCGTGATGCCCTGGGGGTGATCGGACATTCCGAATCCGAACTGCTCGCTCCAGAGGAGGCTGCCCGCCGTGTCAAACTTGGCCACGAACGTATATGCACCGTCGTAACCCGCTGTATAGATGCAGTCGGGACCGACCGCAATGTCCCAGGCGATATCATAACCTGCTGGTGCGAGTTGCTCGGTCCAGAGGAGGTTACCTGCCGCATCAAACCTTGCCACGAACGCGTTATAGCCAGCCCAACCGGACTTGCTGGGGAGTGTGCCGTCACGCCCCGCCACGTAAACGCCGTCAGCGTCGGCCGTGAGAGCCTTGGCGTAATCGAAACCCGTGGATCCGAACTGCCGGGTCCAGAGCAGGTTGCCTTCCGTGTCGAACCTAGCCACGAATGCATCTCCGTCTCCCGAACCGGTTTCGCCAGGGAGTGTGCCGTAAGTGCATCCCGCTACGTAAATGCCGTCGGAGTCGGCCGTGACGGCCTTGGCGTAATCGAGAACGGCGGAGCCGAACTGCCGGGTCCAGAGCAGGTTGCCCTCGGTATCGTACTTGACGACAAATACATCGCCGTCGCCCGAATTAGTCTCACCGGGGAGTGTACCCTTGGTATAGCCCGCCACGTAGACGCCGTCAGCGCTGACTGAAATACCGTAGCCGAAATCGGACTTTGCTGATCCGAACTGCCGGTTCCACAGGAGATTGCCGGTCGTGTCGTACTTGGCCACGAATGCATCTTCGCGGCCCGAACTGGTCTCGCCGGGGAGCGTGCCATTGGTGTGCCCCGCGACGTATACGCTGGTAGCGTCGGCCGTGACGGCCCTGGCGTAATCGACACTTGCAGAGCCGAACTGTTCGAGCCACAGCAGCTCCCCAGTGGTAAGATCAAAGCTCGGGTCGGTGAACGTGGCCGGGTCGAGTGTGAAGAGTTCGCCTTCGTCGACGGTCTGGTCGGGACCCGCGTCGAGCGTGGGGACAACGTTCGAGACGGTTACGGTGAAGGTATCTTCCACATAATCCACCCCCGCCGTCGCCCCGGCAACCTCCGGCCCGGCCATATCATCGTCCCAAACCCGCACCGTCACCGCATACGTACCGTCGTCGGCAAAATGGTGGGCGAGGTCGAACGTTTTGGTGGCTTGATTCACCGCTAGCGGCTTGCCGCCCGTGCCGTCGCCGTAATCGACGGTTGCGGTCCAGGTATCGGCGTCGGGGTCGGTGAAGGAACCGGTGTAAGTGAAGAGCGATCCTTCGGGACTGGCGGCGTCGGGTATTGTAGCGATGATTGGCGGCGTGTTCTGGTGCTCGTAGGCGCCCATGTCGAACTCGGGCGTGCCGTCGTCGTCGCCGTCGATGGGCCGGGGGTTGCCGTCCAGGTCGAACAGCGGCGCGCCTGTCGACGTGCCCTTGTCGATGGCGGGAGAGCCA
>CAZDHN010000689.1:0-3498 GCA_964505115.1 uncultured Planctomycetaceae bacterium | reverse complement strand
ACCTCACATTTTCGGGAGCCCACCCTAACCCTCTCCCAAAGGGAGAGGGGACCGATTGCCAGCCGTCGGCTGCAACAGAAACTGGTTACCGGGGCGAAAAGAGGACCGGTTCCTGAATATGTTCGACTTCGGCGCCGGCCGAAGCCATTGCCCTTTTCAGGAAGGTAAATAACTCGGCGGCTTCGACCCGCGTGTTCTTGTCGGCGTCGGCCTTTCCGGAATAAGCTTCGGCGAGGCAGGCGGCGAACAGTCCGCACCCGCGGGTTGGCCAGGCGTATCCACGTTGGCCGTTATCGCAACTTGCCACCGCCCAAATCGTCTTCAGCGCCGGCTGCTGGGCGGTGGCGGCGAGTGATCGCAACATCCGCGCGGACGAAGGCTGCATGGCCAGATCGGTGCCCTTGCCCTGGTTGCAGCAATCCAATAGCAGTAGTTTGGTTTTCGCGGCGGAGTGCTCAAGTTGATCGACGAGCCACCGCAGCGGTACGCCCGACGCGGTGAGTCGCTTCAGGTCCAGGTCCTTGGGCGCCAGATAGACCTTGCCTTCGGTGTTGCGGTAGGCGTGTCCGGCGACGTAGACAAGCAGCTCGCCGTCGCTGCCGACCTTGCCGAGCAGTTCCTCGACCCCTTGCTCGAGCCGATCCCGGCCAACGTCTTCCAGCAGCTTGACCTGGCCGCCAGGCACCCCGTAGCAATTGACGAGCATCTGACGCAGCAGCCTTGTATTGGCCAGCGGATACTCCAACGGGCTTAGGAACGCGTCGTCGTAGTCTTGGATTCCGACCAGGATCGCCCATTTCTTCGGGTCCGGCGGGCGCGTGGCGGCCACGGTCAGCGAGACCGGGCTGTCGATGCCGTCGGCGTGGCGGGTTATCTCGACCAGATCGCCGACGCGGAGATCTCCCAGTTCGATCAACTCGCCGCCAAGCGAGACGGCCGCTTCGGAGTCGACGCGGAATGTCCTCGACACATCGTCGTCTTCCAGCAGCACATCCAGCGTACGGGTAGAGTATCCGATTTCAGTCACCACGCCCCGCTGCCCCCGGGCCCTCCGGGCGTCGACGCTGACGACCTGCGTATCGTGCGTGACCGTAACCTGATCGCCCGGCCTGAGATCGGTCGGCTTGTACGCCTCTTGGCCGCGGGATCGCTGGTCGTTGATGGTCACCTCGCAGTTGGGGGCGAATTCCAGCACGACCGGCTGCTCGCGGTCGTCGCTGCCCTTGCTAACGGTCAGCTCCCGCCTGATCGCGTTCAGATTGCGGATGTGTCCCTTGAGGGTGACGATTCGCTTCACTTCCAACTCGGTGGCCGCGTGTCCGGCCACTTCTCCTTTGTGCCGAACGAGCAGGTGATCGCCCTCTCGCAAATCGTTCAACTCGACGGGCCGCCCGTCGATTATGAGCTCCCCGTTAAGCACAATGGGGACGTTCCTGGAAACGGAAATCGTGAACTCCCGGCCGCGATCGGCGCCTTCGGTGACCTTGAGCGTAAACTCGCCCCGCTGGGGCGTGACGGCTTGAACCCGGCCCTTGTGCGTTTCGGGGCGAAATACGCTGACGACGCTAATCTCGCGGCCCGACTCGTCGCGCCGGGTTGAAATCACCGCCTCGTCGCCGGCTTGCAGGTCCCGAAGATGCTGCTCCTCCTTGTTGATGAAGAACTTGTCGCCCTGTTTGAAGGCGAATTGTTTCGTGCCGTCGTCGCCCGACAATTCTAGTTCGATCTTCCGCCCCTCCAGCAGCACGCTACGAATCACTCCGCGCACGGATCCAGCCACGTCGTTGCCCTGCTCCTGATGCCGCGACGGCAGGACCAGCAGGGCGATCAGAACACCCAGCACGGCGGTCAATACGCCGACGATTCCGATTTGGATTCGTCGCCTTCGCTTGGCGATCACGACGCCGGGGGGCAACTTGGTTGGTTCCGGCTTCGGCGGTTCTTCCGGCTCGGGCGGTTGATCGAGCGGCGCGGCGGCCGGACGCAGTTCGGCGAGCGCCTCGGCCGCCGATGCGTAACGCCGGGCCGGATCCTTTTGCGCAAGCCGTTGTATTACCAGGCGGAGGTCCTCGGGTACGTCATCGAGCAGGTCGCCGATCTCCGCTAGCGAGCGGTCCGGGTCGGTGTGCCAGGCCGCCCAGGCTGCTTGCTTGTCGGATCCGTGGTCGGCAAGCTCGGGGAACAGCAACTCGAAGCGCGGGCCAAGCAGCAGTTCGTAGGCCGAGAAGCCGAGCGAATAGAGATCGGCCGCCCGTCGCACCGGGCCAAACCGCTCGGAGAGCTGCTCGGGGGCCATGTACTTGGCGTCCGCTTCGAGCGGGCTTTCGTACTCGCCGCCGGCTCGGTTCGCCAGGCCGAAATCTCCCAGCTTCACCCTATCCTGCCGGTCCAGCAGTATATTGCTCGGTTTCACGTCGCCGTGAATGAGGTCGTTGGCGTGCAGGAACTCCAGCGCGTCGAGGCAGGCGGCAAGCACGGCGCGAAGGAACTCGTGGTCGACCGGCTCGCTCCGGGCGTTCTGCTTTAGACTGCCACGCATCAACTCCGAGACCAAGCGGCCGCGGGAGGGAATTAGCTCGACAACCGTGAGAATATGCGGATGCTCCAGCTTGGCCAGCGACCGGAGATCGTCCCAGTAGCGTTCCAACTGCTCCGGATCGACCAAGTACTGCTGGTGTATCTGTTTGAGGGCCACCTCTCGCGCCAGCTTGCGGTCTCTGGCACGATAGACGGTGGTAAACTCGCCGACGGCAACCGTATCGATAATCTCGTAACGCAAGGCTGAGTCCATCAGCTATACCACCAACCTCGAACGTTGCCACCCATTTGTGATCTTTCGGAACCGTCCACGGAATCTTCTTCCAACCCGGCGGTTCGATCGGCTAGGTGATCGTTGCCAGCACGCCCTTGACGTAGCCGACCGATTCGGCCAGGCCGGCCAGGGGATCGTCGGGGTCCTTCTCGTATTCAAAAGAGGCGACCCGCGAGTATTTTATCTCGACCAAGGCGCGGAGGAACGCGGGGATGTCGATTATGCCGCGGCCGATCTCGACGGTGTAGCCCTTCTTGGAGGCCTCGGAGACGTCCTTGAGGTGGATGTCCAGGAGTCGATCAGCGAAGCGTCGGGCGTCGCGGATCGGACACTCGCCGTAGCGGACCGTGTGGCCGATATCCATGCAGAGGCCGATCCGCTTGTCGAGGTCCTTGATCTTCTCGTAGGCCGATTCCGGCGAGGGATACGTCTTGTCGCCCGGCCCGTGGTTGTGAATCGCCACCGCGATGTCGTACTCCTTAACCTTCTTGTCGACCAGCGGAAGCAGTTTGGGCTCGGGCACGCCGACGATGGTTTTCATGCCGGCCGCCTTGGCATAATCGAACGCCTGGTCGACCGCCTTTGCGTCGCGCATGCCGATCACGCCACCGCCGTAGAGCACCATGCCCGCCTTCTTGACTTTCGCGACGGCCTGGGCGATCTGTTCGGGCGTGCTGTCCAACGGT
>CAZDHN010000688.1:0-3498 GCA_964505115.1 uncultured Planctomycetaceae bacterium | reverse complement strand
CACCCCCGCGGTCGGGACGGAAGGGCGGGACTCACGTTTCTAGTTTACAAACCTTGTTTCCACTGGGGCAAGCCCAGTGGGGATAAGCACTTACGCATGGCACCCATCCCGAAAGTGACGCTGTCCAACCACTATCAACTATCAACTACCCACTACCCACTATCAACTACCCCAATGAGCACTCCTCCCTTCGTCCATCTGCATTGCCACAGCCACTACAGCCTGCTTGACGGGGCCGGCACCATCGACCGGCTGTTGGAGCAGGCACACGCGCTGCGGATGAACGCCCTGGCGCTTACCGATCATGGCAACCTGTACGGGGCGCTGGAATTCTACCGCAAGGCCAAGAAGGCCGGCGTGAAGCCGATCATCGGATACGAGGCATACGTCGCGCCCGGCCGTCGCGACCAGAGGGATGCCGGCAACATCAAGCAATCGAACCATCACCTCACGCTGCTGGCGCGGAATCGGGCCGGCTACCAGAACCTGCTCAAACTGGCCTCGGCCGCCTTCCTGGAGGGTTTCTACTTCCGACCGCGAATCGACAAGGAATTGCTAACGGCCCACAACGAAGGGCTGATTTGCCTGAGCGGCTGCCCCTCCGGAGAATTGAGCCGCGCGGTGTTGCAGGGCGCCGATGGCAAGCCGAACATCGAACAGGCCGTCGAGGTGGCCTCCTGGTTCCGCGACCTGTTTGGGGATCGGTATTTCATCGAGATTCAGGACAACGGGTTGGAGATCCAGAAGGCGGCCATGACGGGCCTCGTCGAGGTCGCCCGACGACTGGATATCCCCCTGGTGGCCACCAACGACGTCCACTACGTCACTCGCGAAGACGCCGAGGCGCAGGACATCCTTCTCTGCGTGAACACGGGCAGCTATCGCACCGATGCGAAGCGGATGCGGATGGAGGGCGATCAGTTCTATCTCAAGTCGCCGGAGGAAGTCTACGCTTCGTTCCCCGACCACGAAGACGCCGTGCGGCGGACCCAGGAGATTGCCGATTCGGTGGAGTTGGAACTGGAGTTGGGTCAGCGTCACTTTCCCGTCTTCACTCCACCCGATAATAAGAACTCCGAATCCTACTTGCGCGAGCTCTGCGAGCAGGGGCTCAAGGAGCGCTACGCCGACAACCCGGAGCGTTACGCCGACGGGCAATTATCGCGGGAAGTATGCGACCGGCTGGATCGCGAGTTGGGTGTAATCGGCAAGCTGGGATTCCCCAACTACTTCCTGATCGTGTGGGACTTCGTTCGTTTCGCCCGACAACGGGGTATCGAGACGACCGCTCGCGGCTCCGGCGTGGGCTCGCTGGTCTGCTACGCTCTGAGGATGAGCCACGTCTGTCCGTTGCAGTACGATCTGCTGTTCGAGCGGTTTCTGGACGAGAATCGGCTGGAAGCGCCCGACATCGATATCGACTTCTGCAAGCACCGTCGCGGTGAAGTTATCCAGTACGTCAAGGACAAGTACGGCATGGATACCGTCGCGCAGATCGGCACGTTCGGCACGCTGGCTGCCCGGGCCGCCATCCGCGACGTGGGTCGGGCGTTGGGGCTGCCGATCCCGCGCGTCGACGCCGTTGTTTCCAAGGTGCCCGAGAAACTGGGAATCACCCTGCACAAGGCGCTGGAAATCAGCGACGAGTTGAAAAAGGTTTACGACACCGACCCCGAGATTCGCGAGCTCTTGGACCTGGCAATGCAGGTCGAGGGGCTCGCCCGAAACGTGGGCACGCACGCCGCGGCGGTCGTGATCGGTGACCGGCCGCTGGTCGAGTACGTTCCGCTAGGCCGCGTGCAGGGAAAGGAAGAGATTATCACCCAGTGGGCCATGAAAGACGTGGAGTTGGCCGGCCTGCTGAAGATGGACTTCCTCGGCCTGCGCAACCTTACGATTCTGGCGAAGGTCGTACAGCTTATCGAGCAAACGACGGGCGAGACGGTCGATCCGTATAAATTTCCCATGGACGACGCCGAGACGTTCGCCCTGCTCTGTCGCGGCGAGACGAAGGGCATCTTCCAGTTGGAAAGCGGCGGGATCCGCGACCTCTTGCAGCGGATGAAGCCCGACCACTTCCGCGACATCATCGCCACCAACGCCCTCTATCGCCCCGGCCCGCTGGAAGGCGGCATGGTCGACGACTACATCCAGGTGAAACACGGCCGAAAAGAGGCCGAGTATCTCCACCCGGTAATGAAAACTATCCTGGAAGAGACCCACGGCGTGATGGTCTACCAGGAACAGGTGATGCGGATCCTCAACCGGCTGGGCGGCATCGAGTTGGCCAACGCTTACACCTGCATTAAGGCCATCAGCAAGAAGAAGCTTCCCCTTATCGCCAAGTACCGCGAGCAATTTATCGAAGGTGGCCACGAAAAAGGCTTGCCCAGGAAGAAGGTGGAAGAGCTGTTCGGCATGATCGAGAAATTCGCCGGATACGGCTTCAACAAGAGCCACTCGACCGCCTACGCCCTAATCGCCTACATGACGGCCTACTTGAAAGCGCACTACAAGGTCGAATTCATGGCGGCCCTGCTCTCCAGCGACATACCGGGCCGAAACTTCAAAAAGAAAGACTCGCTGGTCGAACACCTCGAAGATTGCCAGCGAATGGAAATCGAGGTCGTGCCGCCCAACGTCAACTCGTCCGAGGGAGAGTTCGCCGTCGCCGAGGACAAAATCTACTTCGCCCTCTCGGCAATCAAGGGGTGTGGAAGCAGCGCGGCCGAGGCGATCCTGGCCACGCGGAACTCGGGTGGAAAGTATCGAGATATCTTCGATTTCTGCGAACGGATCGACCCGGGAACCGTCAACCGGGCAACGCTGGAAACGCTCATCAAAGCCGGCGCGTTCGACTCGTTCGGGGCCAAACGGGCGCAACTCCAGCAAGTGCTCGATCGGGCCATTCAGGGCGGTGCCGCGGCCGCCGCCGACCGGCGAAGCGGTCAGATGGGGCTCTTCGATGAGGACGAGGAGGACGAAGCGGCCGCCGTCGATCTGCCCGACGTTCCCGAATGGGATGAACGCGACATGCTCTCCAAGGAGAAAGAAGTCCTCGGCTTCTACCTCTCCAGCCATCCGCTGGCCGAATTCCAGGAAACACTGGCCACTTACTGCTCGCATAACACGAGCGAAGCGGCCGGACTGAAGGCGCGAAGCGAAGTCATGCTGGGCGGCATGCTGGCGTCAATTAAGTTCTCGCATACCAAGAACCCCCGGCCCGGCAATCCCTCGCGATACGCCATGTTCGACCTGGAAGACACGGCCGGCATCGTCCGCTGCATCCTCTGGCCCGAAGGGTTCGCGCAATACGGAGAACTCGTCAAAGGCGACGCGATCCTCGTCGTCCGCGGCAGCATCGACAAGCGGCCCGGCAGCGAAGAGGCCAACCTGATCGTCAACGAACTGCTCGCGCTGGATGAACTGGCCGCCCGATACACCCGGGGCGCGACCATCCGCCTGTTCGAGCAGACCCACGGCCAGGAGGGAGTGGAG
>CAZDHN010000687.1:0-3500 GCA_964505115.1 uncultured Planctomycetaceae bacterium | reverse complement strand
CGATCATAACGTCATGAGCCGGCTGTGGAGCATTCGTCCGCGACGGTCGGATCTTCCTGAGATGGCCCGTTGGTATCGCGAGCACGTGCGGGTGTTTCGTGCCGTGCGAGACGGAGACGCGAAGGCCGCGCGGCAGTTGACCCGAAAAGCCATTCGCCGCGCCCGAATAATCGCGATGGCCTCGTACGACCAATGGCAGCGGAAAACTGCCGCCAAAGGCAAAAACGAAGAATCACGCTGGCTGGCTTCGCTCCAGAGAACAGTATATGAGATGGAAGTGCGGCAAGCAGTTGACGGGCCGGCAACCGGCGGCCCTAGTTTAACCGAAACCGGTAGAAGTCCACCCCAATTCCGGGAGGTTCCGCAATGAAAAAGTTGTTAGCGGCCTTTTCACCTATTCAGGAGACACCGCAATGAACAAGTCGATTTTGGGTATTGCAGTAGCGGGCGTTCTGGTATCGAGCCTTTCCGCACAAGCGGAGATGATCAGCAGCCAGCCGTTCTCGTTTGGCTACGGCTGCACTAGCAAAGATGGTAACAGCTACGCCATCTGGGACACAACCGAAGACGACGACCAGAACACGAATATCACTATCGGCGATTTTACTTTCTCGCCCGCGGTGACAAATGGCGAGCAGTGGGGCTTCAGTAGTCAAGGTCCCATATTCCCTAACCGGGATCTCAACAATGGGAGCGGCAATTTATGTGGTCGCACCACTGACTTCAGTGTCACGATTGTGGGCTCGTGGGGCGGCGCTACCCCGGCCGATGCCGCACCGAACCCCAACTACCAAATCCGACTGAACATTTCCAGTCTCCGCATTTGGGCTGCCTCATACACACCACTCCAGGGCGATCACGAGCATATCGCCTTCACGGAGGCCACAAGCGGTCATACTGCCACGTCTACATACATGGACCTCCCCACCAGCACAGACAACACTGGCCTGAACCTCGAAGACAACTACCTACAGCTCACTTGGGATCCTAGCGACTACTACACAGGTGGCACCAACTTCACGCGCGCCTTCGGGGTGATCTCTGATGACATACGTCCCATTGACGGTTTCGAGGTCTTCGGCACGATCGACATGAGCTATACCGCCGTTCCCGAGCCTTCGACGCTGGTGCTGCTATTCGCAGCGGCCGGTGTCGCGCTGCTGGCGTGCCGTTCGCGGCGACGGAAGCGGATTCTGGCTTAGCGAACTGGCTCCCTTAATCCGAAACAGAAAAACAAGAAACACACGATGGCTAGTGAGAATCGGACACGAACAGGCGGCTTCACTGCCATGACAGTAGTGGTGCTGCTGGGTTTGCTTGCAGCCACCGCCTTTGGTGAACCTGACCGACGCCATGTGAAAAACAGCAAAGGTGAAAGGCCGAAGCCGGCTCGCCTCGGCGCCGGTGAACCGGTTGCCCCGACCGAGTTTCGCCACGCCCGCATCACCGATGCCTGGCAGGCTTATGCCAACGTGCTTACCTTTGGCAAAGGCCAGACGCTCGCCCTGGTGGACGACGGCTGCAAACTGACCATGCCGCAGTGGACGGCCAGCGTGGATGGCGTTCCCAAAGTCCGCGTTGCCCACGACGCCGTGGACGGCGACGACGACCCCAAACACGAAGGCCGCGGCTACCATGGATCAACCATTGGTATTCCCTCGTCGCTCAATTACCGGGGGAAGTGGGGCGTCGCCTACAACAACCAGGTCGCCGTCATCCGGGGGCTGGAATGCTGCCACTGCAAAATCAGCGATAGCGTTTCGCTCGCCGCGGCCCTGCAATGGATTCTCGATCACCAGGAAGAGTACTGCATTACCACGGTCAATCTCGCCCCCGTGGATGATCAGGCTCATGCCGAACCCGTCGCCACCGAGATCGACCGCAAGCTGGCGGAACTGAGAAAGAAAGGCATCTGGGTCAGCGCCCCGGCGGGGAATCACAATTTCACGACCGGCATTTCCTGGCCCGCCTGTCAGCCGGACTGTTTTGCCATCGGAGCCGTGAAGCCGGGCAAGGACGAGATCTACCTGGACCGGCACGGGAAGATCGCCCTGCTCGTGCCGGCCCGGGCCACGAGTTCCTCGAACGCCATTGCCTGCGGGGCGGCGATGCTGTTGCGCGAAGCGATCGAAAAGACGGGTTACAACTGGAAAGCCGACGGTGAGAGTCTGCCCGCCGCAATGATGGCCATCTTCCAGAAGACAGGACATGCGGTGGACGATCCGGCCACGCGGCTCAGCTACCGTCGGCTAAATGTGCAGGCCGCCCTGGAGCATGTCTTTGCTCGGGCGAAAAAGTAGGCGACGACACCTGACCCAAAACAGAAAGGTGAGAAACACATGATGGATATCGAGAATCGGAAACAAACACACCGTTTCACTGCCATGACAATAATGTTGCTGGCCCTGCTTGCAACCAGCGCCTCGGCCGAACCGGCCCAACACTATGTGAAAACCAAGCAGGGCGACAGGCCCAAGCCGATCATGGCGGTCGACAACGTCTGCGCCTGGCCCAACCTGACCGTGCTGGCTGACGGGGCAATCGTTGCAACCATTTTCAATCAGCCCAGTCACGGTTCGCTGCCGGGCGACGTCGATTGCTGGTCGAGCGGCGACGGCGGGCGGAGTTGGACGAAGGTCGGTACGCCGGCTCCGCACGACCCTACCACCAACCGGATGAATGTGGCCGCCGGCCGGGCATCCAACGGCGACCTGATAGTGATCGCTTCCGGATGGTCCAAGAGGTATCGGCCGGGCGAAAAGGCTCGCGCCGGCGAGAAACGCAGCGTTTTGGACCCCTGGCTGTGTCGATCCGGCGACGGCGGCCGAACCTGGGCTGTCGACAAACAGGCATTCCCCCAAAAGGCTCCCGACGGCGGCATTCCGATCCCTTTCGGCGACATTTCCAAGGGGAACGATAAGGCGTTGCGGGTAGCCGTCTACACCTGGAGTAGGGTTCCCCAGGACAAAGCTCCGCAACCCCGAGTCTACATCTATCGAAGTCCGGACGACGGGAAGACGTGGGACGACCCGGCCGCGCTGCACGATGATGCTCCGCGGACCGAAACGGCCGTCTTCCATCTTGGTGATGGGAAATGGCTGGCAGCCGCGCGAACACACATTCGCTGCCCCAAGGACAGTCACAGCCCGTACGGGCTCGATATGCATACGGAACTCTATGGTTCGGGCGACGACGCCAAGACCTGGCAATCTCGGGGACCCCTAACCAAAGCAATGCAGCATCCGGGCCATTTCATGCGTCTGCGGGACGGTCGCCTGATCTTCACATACGGCAATCGGGCCGGTGGCGACCGGGGTGTCGAGGTGCTCGTCGGCAGCGACGAGGGCCAGACCTGGAGCACGCCGATCCGCGTGGTCGACTGGCAAGGAGACGGCGGCTACCCCAGCAGCGTCCAACTGCCCGACGGACAGGTCCTCACGGCATACTACGCTCGCAAGATCGAAGGCCACGACCTTTACCACATGGGCGTGGTGATTTGG
>CAZDHN010000686.1:0-3506 GCA_964505115.1 uncultured Planctomycetaceae bacterium | reverse complement strand
CTAACCCCTCGCCCCTCTCCCCTGACCCCTCGCCCCTAACCCCTCATCCCTCGTCTTCGGTGAAGTCGGTGTCGGCGAGATCACCCTCGGTGATCATGTTGAAGCCCTCGTTTGCCAGGGTTTCCAGGCCCATTTCGATGTTGTCGACCATCAGCGCGACGGCCGCGCATCCGTGAGGACGGACCAGCAGCGGATAGGCCTGAACGATGTTCACTTCGGCCTGAAGCAACGCGGTGCAAATTTTCAGGAGCGGCTGGGGGCCACGGGGTAGTTCCACGCCGATCAGGTCGCTCTCGATAATCGCCAGGCCGGCCCGTTCCAGAATTTCACGCCCCTCTTCCGGATGGCTGAGCAGGAATCGCACGAAGGCGCACTCCGACGAGTCGGAGATCGACAACGCCACGATCCGCACGTTGCTCCCCTCAAACCGTCGCACGACCTCAAGCAGTTGGCCAACTCGGTTCTCCAGGAACACCGTGAACTGCCGGATCGCCGGGTAGTTTCGCCCGCGCATTGTCGAGAAACCGGTTCCCGAACCTCCCTCGATACTCATTGGGATACTCGTTCTTGAGGCACTGGATAATTTCGGGCCGTCAAACCGCTAAACTATAGGCGCCAGCCCGAGTTCCGTCAACCGGCCACCTTGGCAAAAGGTCTTCGGCGGTTAAGATAAAGGACCCATATCGGCGCTTCGACCACGATCCAACCAAATCAAATCCGATGATCACTCAGCACGAAACCGAAATCCGCGTTCGCTATCAGGAAACCGACCCGATGGGCTTCCTGCATCACGCTAACCACTTTACCTATTTTGAAATTGGACGAACCGAGTTTCTGCGGTCGAGGGGCATGGCCTACCGTCAGATGGAAGAGGAGGGGCTGCTGGTCGTGGTCGTCAAGGCCGATTGTCGCTACCTCCGCCCGGCTCATTACGACGACCTGCTGACCGTTCGCACCACCGTCACCCGAGTTACACTGGCCAAAATAGAGCACGAAAACCATTTGCTCCGCGGCGACGAGCTTCTGGCCGTCGGCCACATCACCTTGGCCGTGCTCGATCGAGAAGGTAACGTGTGTCGCGTGCCCGAGTGGATGCGGATCGAGGAGTGAGACGCTTGGCCCCCTGGTGGAATTGGCTCCGGATTGCTATCAATTAGGTCTGAGCCGCCCTGTCCTCGGGGCGGGTAATGGCGAGGCACCGTAACCCGCGGCGGGGACACCGCGCCTCCGATGAACGTTAAGAACACTTCAAGTGGCAAAATAAATCCTGGAGTTCGTGACGTGGATATCAAATCGGATGTTGAATGTCTCTGTGCGGGAATCCTCTTTTCCGACCTTACCTGTACGCCGGTCGTCAGGGTGCCCGACGAAGGACACCTGGTGCTGGCCGACAGGATTCAACTGAGCCTGGGTGGCTGTGCCTCGAACGCCGCACTCGATTTGGCCCGACTGGGTATCAACGTGGGTACCAGCGGATGCGTGGGAGAAGACACCTTCGGGCAGTTCGTTATCGACACGCTCAACGCCGGTCGGGTCGATACCAGCGGGATTCATCGGGTGGCGGGCATCGGCACGGCCAGCACAATGATCATCAACGTCGAGGGCCAGGACCGCCGCTTCATCGTCTCGCCCGGCGCTAACACACGATTCAACGTCGAACACATCCCGCCCCAGTGGGTACGCCAGGCAAAGGTCCTCTACGTTGGCGGATACCTGCTGATGCCGGGGCTGGAAACCGACGACATGGTCGAGCTATTCCGCGCCGCCCGGGCGGCCGGAACCAAGACGCTGCTGGATGTCGTCCTGCCGGGCGACGCCGAGTGCTGGCAGGCCGTCGCTCGCTTGCTGCCCGAAACCGACGTCTTCCTGCCAAACGACGACGAAGCACTGGCCATGACCGGCCTGACCGATCCGCTCGATCAGTGTAAACACTTCATGGACGCCGGCGCGAAAACCGTGGTTATTACGCGCGGCTCGGAAGGAAGCATGCTGGTTACCGACGGGCTGCGGCTTCGGGCCGGCGTGTATCCCACGGAGTTCGTGGGTGGGACCGGCTCCGGCGATGCCTTTGACGCCGGCTATATCGCCGGTCTGTTGGCCGGCGAGGACCCGGCCGGATGCCTGCGATGGGGTAGCGCACTGGGCGCCAGTTGCGTCCGCTCGATCACCGCCACCGAAAGCGTCTTCAACCGATCAGAAGCCGAAGCCTTCATGCAAGAACACGAACTACAAATCGAAAACTTCTAGCGCAATCGGAAATCGGCCGCTTGCGACTTCGTACTATCAACTACCAACTATCCACTATCAACTAATGGGCTGGCAATGCGAATCGGGGTCTTCTGTAGTGGCGGCGACGCACCGGGCATGAACGCCTGCGTGCGGGCGGTGGTGCGTTCCGCGCTGGCGGCTGGGCAGGAGGTGGTCGGTATCCTGCGTGGCTACCGCGGCCTCTTGGAGGAGAAGTTCTTTTTCAACGCGCTAGGCGAGCCGCATATGTCGCTCCGTTCGGTTTCTAACTTGTCGAAGCAAGGCGGCACGATCCTGCACAGCAGCCGAAGCGACGAGTTTCGCACCGAAGCCGGGCAGAAAAAAGCGGCCGCCATCCTGCGGAAACACGAGATCGATGCGCTGATTCCAATCGGCGGCGACGGCACCTTCCACGGCGCGGTCGATCTGACGAAGCACTGGGACGGACAAATCATCGGCTGTCCCGGCACTATCGACAACGACCTGATGGGAACCGACTTCACCATTGGCTTCGGCACCGCCGTGCAGACGGCCGTCGAGGCGGTCGACAAACTTCGCGATACGGCCGACAGCCACGAACGAATGTTCCTGGTCGAAGTGATGGGCCGGCACAGCGGCTACATCGCCATCTATACGGCACTGGCCGCCGGGGCAGAGGTGGTCTGCGTGCCCGAGACCGAAACCGACATTCCGGGGATCATCGCTTATCTTGAGGAACTGAAACGACGCGGCAAGTCGTCGGTGATGATCGTCGTGGCCGAGGGCGATGAACTGGGCGGCGCCGAGATTCTCAACAAGGACCTGCTCGAAGCCGGTTGCCCGTTCGCCACCCGAGTCGTCACGCTCGGCCATCTGCAACGCGGCGGCACGCCCGCCCCGATCGACCGAATCTTGGCTACTCGGCTGGGCGATTTCGCCGTCCGTTCGATTCTGGCCAGCCACACCGGCATGATGGGCGGCCAACAGGCCGGCAAGTTGACACTCACGCCCTTCCACGAAACCTTCGCCCGCCACAAACCGTTGCCGGCCGGTCACCTGGAACTGCTCAAGACAATGTCCAGTTGACGGCCGGTTAGCGGTATTGCCTGCAAGCGTTTTTCCAACCGCTACGTAGTGATTCTACAATAGCCGCCAGCGGAAGCTGGCGGTTGGCCAGCACGACAGTTCCCGTTGGACGGTGTGACCGAGCCGCGAAGCAACCGCCAGCTTCCGCTGTCGGCTATTTTCGCAATGGTGGCAGTGTGGTCCTCCCGCGCGGG
>CAZDHN010000685.1:0-3541 GCA_964505115.1 uncultured Planctomycetaceae bacterium | reverse complement strand
TCAACCGTGTCGCCGATTTCGAAGAAGGGGACTTCTTCTTTCATACTGGCCTGTTCGACCTTGGCCATGATCTGCTGACTCATCGTTTTTCCTTTTCTAAGTCGATTGGTATGTCGGCCCGGCGATGACGGGTGCGCGACATGCTGTTTTCTTTTCGCCAGCGGGCGATTTCTTCGTGGTTTCCGCCCAACAGTACCGCCGGGATCTCGCGGCCCCGATACTCGCGCGGCCGGGTGTATTGGGCATACTCCAGCAACCGGCCCGGCTCGGAGAACGAGTCGTTGGCGCTACTCTCTTCGTCTCCCAAAACATCCGGCACCAGCCGGATTACACTATCGATTATTGCCATGGCGGCCACCTCGCCCCCGTTGAGGACAAAGTCGCCGATTGAAATTTCGTCGGGTTCGAGTATTTCGCGAATTCGCTCGTCGAACCCCTCGTACCTTCCACACAACAACAGTATACGGCGGCGCCCGGCCAATTCCTCGACCACGGCCTGACTCAGCGTGCGTCCTTGCGGCGTAAGCATTACCAGTTGGCCGGGTTGCGGCCCGTCGCGGTGAACGGCCTCGACACACTCGACAACCGGGTCGACTTTCAGCACCATGCCCGGCCCGCCCCCAAAAGGCCGATCGTCGACTTTCTTGTGCCGGCCTTCGGCCCAGTCGCGGAGGTTGTGAAAGACAACCTCGACCAGGCCGCCCGCGATCGCCCGCTTCAACAGGCTTTGCCCGACGTACCCCTCGAACATCTCCGGAAACAGGGTCAGGACGTCGAAGCGCATCGGACGTTACTCGGTCTTTTCGCTATCTTCGGCGGCAGCCGGTTCCTCGGCCGGTTGTTCGACCGGTTTCTCGGCGGCCGGTTCTTCGGCGACCGCTTGTTCGACCGGCTTCTCGGCGACCGCTTGTTCGGCGGCGGGCTCTTCGGCCGCTTCCGTTTCTTGCGACGCCATGACCTCGACCGGTTCGGGTCGGCGGCGTTGCTCGGCCAGACGATCGAGAGCTTCCTTCTGCTTGGCCAGATGCGTCCCTTCGGCACCGTACTTCTTGATCAGCACCCTGACGTTCTCGCTGGGTTGGGCACCAACCTCCAGCCAATGCTTGATCCGCTCGCCGTTGAGCACTGCCCGGGCGTCAACGTCGGCGATCATTGGGTCGTAAATACCCAACTCCTCCAACACCCGGCCGTCGCGCGGGGTTCTTCCGTCCATCGCACAGATGCGGAAGAAGGGGCGATGCCGCCGCCCCAGTTTCTTCATTCGTAAACGTACTGCCACGTCGTTCTCCTTCTGAACACCCTATTTATTGACTGCTTAAGTTGAGTTATTTGACTCATTGTGTAAGTTGACTAGTCACTTCGAGGCGGGGTCTTTTCGGCCGTCCCGTCTGCGCCGTCGCAATTCCTTATCCCGCTCTTTGCGCAACTTGGCGCGTTCCTTGGGGGAAAGCCGCTTCCCCGTACCTTGTTTCTGCTTACTGAGCCGTCCACCCGGACTCAAGCCGCCGCCAGCAGAAAGCTCCTGCATCGCCCGCATCCGCTCGCGCATTCCCATGCCGGCCATGCGGATCATCATGTCGGCCATAACGTCGAACTGCTTGACCAGATCGTTGACTTGGTGCGGCTCGACACCGGCCCCGGCCGCGATTCGCCGCCGACGGCTCTGGTCGACTATGCGGGAGGGATTGCGTCGCTCGTCGGCCGTCATCGAATCGATGATTCCGAACAGGCCCCGCATATCCTTGTCCATGTCGGCCTCACCCATCATGCCGGCCATTTTCCCCATGCCGGGGATCAGGCTCATGACCTTGTTTATGGGGCCGAGTTTGCTCGTCTGGCCAAGCATCTTGCGGAAGTCGTCCAGGGTGAACTCGCCCTTGCGGAGTTGCTCCTCCTGCTTGGCCATCAGGTCCTGGTCAAGCTTCTCTTGCGCCTGCTCGACCAGCGAGAGCACGTCACCCATCCCCAGAATCCGCCCGGCCATGCGGTCAGGGTGGAATTCCTCGATGGAGTCGAGGTGCTCGCCGGTTCCGATGAACTTGATGGGCACGCCGGTAACGGCCTTGACCGACAAGGCGGCGCCGCCTCGGGCGTCACCGTCGAGCTTGGTCATGACGACGCCGTCCAACTCCAGGGCCTCGTTGAAAGCCTTGGCGCTGTTGACGGCGTCCTGGCCGGTCATCCCGTCGACCACCAGATAGACCTGCTCCGGATTCACCCGACGGTCGATCCGGCTGAGTTGCTTCATCAACTCGTCGTCGATGTGCAGCCGGCCGGCCGTGTCGAGAATGACCACGTCGGCACCAATTTTCTTGGCGTGCCGAACCGCGTTCTGGCAAACGGAGACCGGGTTGTCGGCTTCGGGTTCCGTATAGACCGGAATATCGAGCTGCCCACCGATTACCTTCAACTGCTCGATGGCGGCCGGGCGTTGCAGGTCGGCGGCCACCAACAGCGGCTTCCGCTCCCGTTGCTTAATCAACCGGCCCAACTTACCGCAGGTAGTCGTTTTTCCCGACCCCTGGAGACCGCAGAGCATCAGCACCGTCACGTCGGGTGTCAGATGCAGCGAATGGTCGACCGGCCCCATCAGGTTGACCAACTCGTCGTAGACGATTTTGACGACCTGCTGACTGGGGTCCAGCAGCTTGAGTACCTGTTCGCCGACGGCCTCCTCGGTCACCCGGGCCATGAAATCCTTGACCACGGGCAGGCTGACGTCGGCCTCCAAAAGGGCCTGTCGCACCAGGCGCAAGCTGTCGCGCATATTCGCTTCGGTAAGCTTGCCCTTACCCCGCAGGGTCTTCAGGGCAGAATCAAGGCTCTCTTGGAGTGATTCGAACATTGCGGCGTAAGTCTAGTGCTCTGTCTTGCTCGGATTATTAGGCACCGCGCGCGGCATCGTTGACGAATTATCAGTCAAGGCGCAATGCCGCACGGCCCGGCGTCCTTGGGGGGGCAATACACCGCCCCCGGCCGCCAGCTAGGGACAATCCTGTATGTTAACCAATTTAGGGCCGGTTTGGCAATGCTCACCGGGCCGATTGGCCAGCCATTTCTTTCGCTAGACGGGGAAGCCTCTACGCTACAACGGGGGGCACCAGGGATTCGACCCTGCTGATTGGTTACTGCACTTTCTGAAAAAACGGCACATAGGCCTAGATGAAAGAGCAAAGACGCACAGCGGCTTTGTTCTTTCATGCCATTTATTGCCCGCCACGGTCATCCCGGCTTCGTTGTTGAAAAATCATCACCCCATGGCTGCGTACTGCGTCTTGAACTTGAAATTGGACCAAATGCGGCTGCGCCGCATTTGCCCCAATTTGTAGGCCTATGTGCCGTTTTTCCAGAAAGTGCAGTTGGTTATACAACCGTCAACAAAGCGGCATTTCCCGCCGCCGAGGCACGGAGGTACAAAGCAACTAAAAAAACGCCAAAGAATACCCCCTGATATAGTGGATATCACGGATAGGCAGCCATAATTTGGGTTCATCCGGCTGAAGCGTAGCTGGGGCACGGAATCGCCAACATTAGGGTGCGT